>NZ_JBNDML010000010.1:0-252361 GCF_050436565.1 Paraburkholderia sp. GAS42
ACCGCGCAGTTCTTTGCCGAGCATGTGCTGCCGCTGGCATCGGCGCTGGAAGCGTCGATCGTGACGGCGAAGGGCGGTGAGGGTGTGCTGGGGCTCAGCGCAGACCAGTTCTAAACTTGAATGACGCTGACGAACACATACCTCAACCCGTCAGACGTTCTCAAACAACGCCGCGCAACAGGCTCGCGGTTTCCTGCAACGCAGGCAACACGCGGGCCAACGCTGCGCTTCCCGACTCCTGCCCCATCGGCATGCTGACGCTGATGGCTCCGATCACAACGCCGTTGTGGTTCCGCAGCGGCACGGCTACGCCTCGCATACCCACTTCGAGTTGCTGCTCCGACAACGCGTAACCGCATTGAAGCACCTGCTCGATCCCGGTCCGCAGACGCGCCTTGTCGACGATCGTGAGAGGGGTGAACACCTTGGGCTCGTACCGCGCGAGGAAAGCGGCCACACGTTCGGGCGGCTGATACGCGAGCACGATCATGCCCGCCGACGAAAGCGGCGCGGCCACGCGTGAGCCGAGCACGAAGCCTACGGTTGTCACCCGATCCGCGCCGTTACGCGCGATATACACGACATCGTCGCCATCGAGCACGGCCAGCAGCGCACTTTCCTGCACGGCGGCGGTGATGCGCTGCAAGAACGGCTGCGCGATCCGCGGCAGACGCGCCGACGCGAAATAAGCCGTGCCGGCACGCAGCACACGAGGCGCCAGCCAGAACAGGCGCCCGTCCGTCTCCGCGTAGCCCGCCTCGGCGAGGGTCAGCAGGTAGCGACGCGCAGCAGTGCGGGTCAGCCCTGTCAACTCCGCGACGTTCGCCGGATTCATACGCGGATGATCTTTGTCGAATGCTTCGATGACGGCCAGCGCCTTCGTCGCCCCGGCAATTCGATCCTTGTCGTTCACTGTCCCACTCCGTAGAAACCCGATTTGAGGGCGCTATTCGCGCAACGTGCGCGAATAGCGCCCATTTTATGCTGACCGACGTTGTCCTGTATCAGGCGAAAGCGTAATTTCCCGACATTCCTCTGCAGGCGTCAGAAGGTTAAATATCAATATCGGAGACTCACATGGCTAGCAGCCTGACCGAACACGAACCACAGGGCACACACCAGACAAGGAAGGCGACCGCGAGCGGCTGGATAGGCTCCGCGCTCGAGTACTACGACTTCTTTATCTATGCGACTGCGGCATCGCTGATTTTCCCGCAGCTGTTTTTCCCGTCGGGGAATCCGAAGATCGCGATCGTGGCATCGCTCGCGACGTATGGCGTTGGATACGTCGCGCGGCCGATCGGCGCCTTCTTTCTCGGGCACTGGGGCGATACGAAAGGCCGCAAGAACGTGCTACTCGTGTGTATGTTCATGATGGGCTTTTCGACGATGGCCGTCGGCCTGCTGCCGACGTACCACCAGGTCGGCATGCTCGCGCCGGTGCTCCTGGTTGTGTTGCGCCTGATTCAGGGCTTCGCGGTGGCAGGCGAGATTTCCGGCGCCAGTTCGATGATTCTCGAACACGCTCCATTCGGGCGGCGCGGGTACTACGCGAGCTTTACGCTCCAGGGCGTGCAGGCAGGGCAGATCCTCGCTGCGGCTGTGTTCCTGCCACTCGCGCATTACATGCCCGAAGACGCGTTCAACGCATGGGGCTGGCGCATTCCGTTCCTGCTGAGCGCCGTGGTTCTGATTGCGGGCTACATCATTCGTCGCGAGGTCAAGGAAACGCCGGCCTTCGCGACTGAAGGCGCCGCGCCGCGTTCGCCGATCGTCGAAGCATTCAGGTTCAACTGGAAAGAGATGCTCGTCGTTGTGTGCTGTGCCTTGATGAACGTCATTCCGGTGGTCACCACGATCTTCGGCGCGGCCTACGCGGTTCAGCCTTCATACGGGATCGGCTTTCACAAGAGCGTCTACCTGTGGATCCCGGTGCTGGGCAACATCGTGGCCGTGCTCGTGATTCCGTTTGCCGGCAACCTGTCGGACAGGATCGGACGGCGGCCGCTCATCATCGGCGGCGCGCTCGGTTCAGGGCTGTTGTCGTTCGGGTACCTGTACGCCATCAGCATTCACAGCGTGCCGCTCGCGATCGTGATGTCGATGTTCATGTGGGGCGTGATCTACCAGGGTTACAACGCGATTTTCCCGAGCTTTTATCCCGAGTTGTTCCCCACGCGTTCCCGGGTTTCTGCAATGGCGATTTCCCAGAACATCGGAACCACGATCACTGCGCTGCTGCCGGCACTCTTCGCAACGGTAGCGCCTCCAGGCTCGACCAACGTTCCGGTGACGATTGGCGCAATCACGTTCGGTATCACGATTATCTCGGCGATTGCGGCGTATAGCGTGCGGGAAACGTACCGGATTCATCTGAACGATCTGGGTGTGCGCGGTGCGACGCCCGTCGACAAGCTGGACTACCAGCGTCTGCGGAAGCAGACGCTATCCGGTGCCAGGGTTGCATAACAGCTGACATGAAGCGCTCGCAGCGAAGCCGGGCTCGCTGGAGCGCTCTCAGCTAACCGGCTCTCGCGTTCAGTTCTGGCCCAGAACGCAACATTTGCCCAGGCGATTGTTGCGTCGCAGCACGTTAGCGCCTAAGCTGGTTGAGTAGAGAACGGAAGGAGCCTGTCATGCCACCTTGTGACTCGTGTCTGGGCCTGAGTGGTTCACCGTCCGCGGTGGGATGGCGCCAGGGGCTCGCCCTGCTGGGTGTCGGCGCGCTTTGCGGCGAAACGGCGGTGGAGCACTACCGGTGCGTCGCGTGTGGTGCCGCCTTTTCGCGCGTCCTGATCGGCGAGAATGACGATCGCATATGGCGATCGCTCGATTGCCCTGGCGTTGGGCATGCCTGACCAGCGAGCTGCTGTTTCGTCGATTACGCCAGCGATGGAGGAAGGGCGTGTTGTTGAAACCAGCGCAACGACCGCTGCGTCTGACTTTATAAAGCTGCCATAAGCACCCGAATTCCCAGGTGCCGTGTGGCTCTTCACTACGCTGGTTTCCGCACTGCTGCCATCGGACGCAGTCATGGCAGCGTTTTGTGCGACCGCCCGGGCCCTAACGGGGCATTATCTGGGCGATTAACTTCGTGTAATCGATAGCATGCGTGTAATTTCATGCATCCTCTTTTGTCATGTGGACTGCGTGCGACTGATCGCTGATTTGCCGGAGGCGAGTCGCGATCCTCTACACTGTCCCCCCGGAATCAGTTTGCTGGCATCTGTACATGCCCGCCCGCCATGCAAACGCAGGCGGCCACGTCCGTTCAGATGAAGACTGGGCGGCGTCTTTTACAATAGCGACGCATTTAACTGGAGGTTCATTTGAAATCAATCGTTGTCACGCTCGCCGCTGCCGTTATCGCTTCGACGGCTTTTGTCGCCACACCCGCAATGGCTGCCACAATCGAAAAGTTGCCTTCGGGCGTTGTCGTTGAGCACCTGAGTGCCGGGAACGGCGCGCAGCCACAAGCAACTGACGTCGTCACGGTCAACTATCGCGGCACGCTTGCGAACGGCACCGAGTTCGATAACTCGGCCAAACACGGCGGCCCGGCAAGCTTTCCGCTCAACCGCGTGATTCCGTGCTGGACTGAAGGCGTGCAGAAAATGAAGGTCGGTGAAAAGGCAAAGCTGACGTGCCCGTCGGCAACGGCTTATGGCGAACGCGGCGTTGGTGCGATCCCGCCGAACAGCGATCTGACGTTCGAAGTCGAACTCATCAGCATCGGCAAGTAGTAGCCGCCAGCAGCAACCGGCGCCCGGAAATACTCGACGGGCGCCGCTCCTGCTCATAGGTAGTCCGCAGTAGCGACCCCTACGTCGAAGCGACGAGGTGTTCGACATGGGGCAACGGCCCGGCAATGTCGGAGGCGAGCGTGACTGGCTGGCCGCATGCCGGACAGTCGAACCAGAAAATCGTGGCACCATGAAAATTGCTTTTGGTGGTACTTATTCAGGATCCACGAAACGCGTAACCTGATACACGCCTGCACCCCCACGCAGGGATCAAACGACAGGAAATACGCCGCATGACATCCACAGAAACTACACAGATCAAACTGCTGTCGCCGGAAGACTTTGATGCGTGGCTGCCGCTGTGGCGCGGCTATCAGGATTTCTATAAAACCAGTATTCCCGCCGGGACGACAAAGCTCACATGGGACAGAATCCTCGATCCCGTGGAGCCGGTGTTCGGCGCGCTGGCCGTGTTGAACGGCCGGGCTGTCGGGATGGTGCACTGGATCATGCACCGGTCCTGCTGGACCGTCGGCGACTACTGCTACCTGCAGGACCTTTTTGTGGAAAACGACGTACGGGGCGCCGGGATCGGACGAAAATTGATCGAGGAAGTCTACGCCAGGGCCAACGAGGCGCAATGTTCGCGTGTGTGGTGGCTCACCCACGAAACCAATCTTGATGCGATGCAGCTGTACGACCGCATCGCGGACCGGTCAGGATTTGTCCAGTACCGGAAAATACTGGAATGAACAACAGGCGAGGCGAGGGCAAGGCGCTCGCTGTGTGCAGCGCAAATGTAAGCAAAAAAACTTTCAGTAACGATCCAGTAACCACAAATTGCAGCGATTGGCCTAACGTAGTGGTTAATACGTCACTCGACTTGCGCCATCATGATTTACCGATCGAAACTGTTTCGCGCCGTGATACCGGCGGCCCTTGTCGCACTGACCCTCGGCGGCTGCGCGGTGGTGCCGCCGAGCGGCCCGAGCATCGTCGCGCTGCCCCGCAGCGGCGAGTCGCTCAACCAGTTCCAGCAGGATGATTACGCGTGTCGCAACTACGCGTTCCAGTCCAGCGATGCGGCCGGCGCGTCACAAAGTGCAACTTCGAACAGCGTCGGTAGCGCCGCTGTCGGTACATTGGGCGGCGCTGCGGTTGGCGCGTTATTCGGTGCGGCGGCGGGCAATGCCGGAGCAGGAGCTGCGATCGGTGCGGGCAGCGGGCTCTTGATTGGCGGCGCCGCTGGCGCGAACGGAGCCCAGTATTCCGCCGCAGGCCTGCAGGCGCGATACGACGCCGCCTACGCGCAGTGCATGGTCTCGAAGGGCAACACGATCTCGCAGCCGCAGATGCCGGTTTACGCGCCGCGACCGGTGTATATGGCGCCGCAGCCGGTGTATATGTCGCCGCCACCCAGGTACGTTGCGCCGCCGGTCATGTACGCGCCGTATCCGTACTACTGACCGGGGTAATTTCGAACGCTGCAGGATGTGTCAAAGTAGCGACACATACCCCCAATGGGAGCAGCGCCTGATGACCCCCTTGCCGATTGCGGACCGATGGTTCGAACTTAAACGCATCAGTGACGACATCACCCTGCTATGGGAACCGCATGTCGTGCCGCTGATGCGCTGCAATATCTGGCACGTGCGCGGCCGCGACCGCGACCTGATGATCGACACTGGCATGGGCATTGCCAGTTTGCGCGACGCTGCGCGACATCTTCTTCAGAAGGACGTCACGGCCGTCGCGACGCACACGCATTCGGATCACATCGGCGGACATCATGAGTTCGCTCACACACTGGTTCACGAACTGGAAGCCGACAATCTGCGCTCGCCGCGCGGGCGCGGAACGTTGCTGGCGTCTGTACTGGGTGAGGACGCGATACGACGGTACCGCGATGCGGGCTACCCGTTCGACGGCGATCTGATTACCGCCCTTCCCAGCGCCGATTACGTGATGTCCGACTATCGCGTACGTGCCGCGACGGTCACGGAAATCGTCAAGGAGGGGAATGTCGTCGATCTTGGCAACCGGCATTTCGAGGTGCTGCATCTGCCAGGCCACTCACCGGGCAGCATCGGCCTGTGGGAAGCGGCATCCGGCACACTGTTCTCCGGCGATGCGATCTACGATGGCCCGCTGCTGGACGAGATCGACGGCGCCGACATCCCCACGTATGTGCGTACGATGAAGCGCTTGCGCGAATTGCCTGTGCAGGTCGTGCACGCTGGACACGATGAGAGCTTCGGACGCGAGCGACTGGTCGCACTGGTTGATGCCTGGCTCGACAAACGGGCTTGAACATCGGGTAGCTGTCAGGTCCCCTTGGCGGCCCGGCCACGGGTGTCTCACTTCGACAGATGCAGCTTCTTCGAGAGCACGATGCCCCGCTGTGGGCTGACCAGCCAGATGGCCTGGATGTTCGCGTGCAGCGTCGAGGTTCTTGTGGTGATGTCGGTGGGCTCCTCGTTGGTGGGATCGGTGTGATCGCTCCGGTCGGTCAGGTAAGGCGGCGCCAGGCTGCATATCAGCACAATCGCGTAGTCTCCATTCGCTTCAGAAAACGCTGCCTGTGAGAGTGGCACGCGTCCGTTGACACTGGTCCTGCTCCCGCCGCCGGATTTCAGTTCAATCAGATCGATATGCTGGATGTACCCTTTGGCCTTCGCCTCCGGCGCTACCACAAGCCCTCGACCGCGTGGTCCGGTGATCGTCTTCCTGAGCAGGATCACACCCGGATCGTTGTCGCCCGACAGATCGACGTTTACCGTCAACTGGTGCGTCGTTGACCGATACAGTATTCCGTAGGATGCAGGTACGACGAAGGCCAGTTCGCGGTCGAGATGGGCTTTCGCCAGATCGAGATCGTGCGGCGTCTTGTGGGCCGGCACGTGAATCAGGTTCCGGACGCGATCGCTCAACGAAGGCGAGTTGGCATGGATGCTCAGCTTCGCGAGGGCGTCCCGGACAGCAACCGGGTCGTCGCCCACGAAAGGCCGTGTCGACAGGGCACTTCCAGAGGCGGAAATGTCAGCCTCGCCCGCATGGGTAGCCATGGCTGCGTCTGCCGACGTCCCGGCGTGCGCCAGCGACGACATGCAAACGAGGGTGAAAGCGGCGCTTGAATGCAGCAGCATGGATTTCAGATCGGACACACAAAACCCTCCAGGGACACAGGCAGTCTATCGCAAACGCGTGCCCGATCATTTGCCGGTGACCCGACGCCCGGCGTCAGGAACATGGATTCCCTGTCGCCGCGTTCATTTGAAAGGCAGGGCTTGGACGGGCAACGTATGGCGTACGTTCGAGGCAACTCGCGTGAGCGGAGCGCCGGGCGTCAGTTCGACGGCAACAACTGTCCGGCGTAATTCTGGTTGTCCTCCCGGAATATTGCGTCCGTCCGCACGTTTACTCGGCACTCTTTCCGACTGACTCGGGGGCCTCCGCGAAGCGTATGAAGCGCTTCGCGTATTGCCATGACTTCTGGGCGTGTCGCGTACTGCCCGAAACAGGATGAAAGAGTTGTCTGCCGCGACCGTCGCGGCAGGATTTCGGTCAGACAGGCGGGACAGCAATACCGGCGTCGCCCGATCGCGCCATCTCGCTCCCGGGCGACGGCCGACTGCTTGCGCCGGCGTTTGTGCGTGCGCCGCGAGAGTTGAACCCGCTTGCCCTGCGGTTCATCTGGAGACCACTTTCATGGAACCCGCCACATTCCTGGCAGAAAGCATCCGCTTCCTGCCGTCCCGACTTTGCAACGGCCCCGTGCATCGCACGCGCGCCGCTCTCAAAGGTCTTTTGTTGTCAGCGATATGCGGTGCGGGCCTCGCGCTTGCGCTGCCCGAGGCCGCTTGCGCCGACGGTGGCATCACGCAACTCCTGCCACCGTCTTTTGTGACATCGTCGACGGTCCCGCCTAACGGAGACGTTAATCCCTACGGCGTCGCATTCGTCCCTCAGGGCTTTCCCCGCTTTGGAACGATCGCTCCTGGCGACCTCCTGGTATCCAACTTTAACAACCAGGCCAACCAGCAGGGCACCGGAACGACCATCGTCAAGATCGTGCCCAACAGCAATCCCGTGGTGTTCTTTCAGGGTGGCGCCGGCCTCGGCCTGAGCACTGCGCTGGGCGTGCTCAGGGGTGGCTTCGTGCTGGTCGGCAATGTGCCCACCACGGATGGCACTTCGGCGACGGTCAGCGCAGGCTCGCTGCTCGTCCTGAACCGGAACGGGAACCTCGTCGCGCAGTGGACGCCTGCGATGGCGAAGATTGACGGCCCGTGGGACCTGACCATCTTCGATGAAGGCAACAAGGCGAAGGTGTTCGTGTCGAACGTGCTGAACGGGACGGTGGTGCGGCTCGACGTCGCCGTCAACGAAAACGGCGTGCAGATTGAACGCGTGACACAGATCGCATCCGGCTACCCGTTTCGCGGCGACGTGGCGGCTCTCGTCGTAGGCCCGACCGGACTTGCATACGATCCGCGACGGGACGTACTCTACGTCGCCTCTACCGTCGACAATGCCATCTTCGCCGTATTCGACGCCGGAAACACCAGACACGATGGTGGCAAAGGTGTTGTGATCTATGCGGACCATGCTCATCTGCACGGCCCTCTCGGACTGGCGCTCGGACCGAATGGCGATCTGTTCACGGCAAATGGCGACGCGATCAATCCCGACCCGAAACAGCCGAGCGAGATCGTGGAATTCACGCCGCAAGGCCGGTTCGTCGCACAGCTTTCGATGGATCCGTTGCAGGGCGGTGCGTTTGGGCTCGCGTTCTCGCAGATCCGCGATGACGTCGTGCACTTTGCAGCGGTCGACGACAATGTGCCGAACATCACGGACTGGAGTCTGCACTTCGACGACCCGGCGCGCTGATACGCGAACCCGCAGATGGCCTTGCATGGTGAAAGAGGAGAGCAGCGGATATTTCGCGTCCGCCAGCCGGTCTCGTCGTTTCCCTAGCCGCGAGTCTCGATCGAGCGCATGCGGCGTTCAAGGTCGAAAAGATCGACTGACGACGCGAGGTAGGCGTCACGGCGGCTATGTTCAGCACGTTCGAGCAGGTTGCGCAACTGCTTAACAAGGTATGCAAACATGGTGTACTCCGGTAACTCAATTTGATCCGTAGTGGGCGGCCGAGGCGGTAGTTGGTTTAGAGGCAACTGCACGGCTCGACCGCCGTACTTACGCATCGATCATGCCGTTCTGTTCAGATCCCCGGCTGACGGTCGTATTGATCTCCTGTGGCGACGCGAACGTGGAAAGTGTCGTCTTTTGGCTAACGCCTTTTGAGCAATAGTCCGGTTACCGAAGACATTCGCAGTCTCGTCTGGTGATCGTGCGCATGGACACCGGTGTGGTTTCGGGTTCATGTGGGTGCTAGTATTTCCGCGTTGGTCATATCGATGAATGACCAGGCGTCCATATCTCTTGTGCAGGACGCCGCAATTGGCGGATGCTTTCATGGATGCCCTTTCCGACGTCCTTCGGGTTGTGCGGCTAAGCGGTGCCGTTTACCTCGATGCGGAGTTCACCACGCCGTGGTGCCTGTTTGGCCAGGCGGATGCGGCGCTTTGCGCTGCATTTCTGCCGGGATCAGAACGCGTGATCTCATACCATCTGATCACCGAAGGCAGTTGTTCAGCACGACTGGCAAATGATCCTGACTCGGCTATTCAGCTCAATGCCGGCGAACTGCTGGTGGTGCCACAAGGCGAAGCACACATTTTCGGAAGCTCCCTGGACCTTCCTCCCGGACTCGCGGGGCCCTTGCTGGCCGGTCAGCTACAGACGACACCAGGCCAGGTGATGAAGCTGTGTTATGGGGGAGGTGGAGCGCCCACGTGTATCGTGTGCGGGTTTCTGGCCTGCAACGATACATTGAGCAATCCTCTGCTGTGCTCGCTGCCGAGGATCTTCAAGGTCGATATGCGCAGCGATCCGCAATCAGCATGGCTTGAATCGGCACTTCGATTCGCTGCCGCCGAGGCGGCGCACGTGCGCGCCGGCAGTGTGACTGTTCTCGCCAGACTGTCGGAACTGCTCTTTGTAGAAGCGGTGCGCCGCTGTATCGATGCGCTGCCGGCGGACCGGAAGGGATGGCTGGCGGGGTTGCGCGACCGGTTCGTTGGACGTGCGCTATCGATGCTTCATGCTCAGCCAGGCCATTCATGGACTGTTGATGAGCTTGCGCAAAAGGTGGGATTGTCGCGCTCGGCGTTAGCGCAACGGTTCACTGAGCTGTTGGGACAGCCACCCATGCAGTATCTGGCGCGGTGGCGCTTGCAGCTCGCTTCGCTAGAACTCCTGAACGGGAGCAAGTCGCTCATCGCGGTAGCGGAGCAGGTTGGCTACGATTCGGAGGCGGCGTTTAGTCGGGCATTCAAGCGCGAATTCGGAATGCCTCCGGCTGCCTGGCGAAAAAGCCGTGTGAAGGCGCAAATTGATAATGCGTTCCCGAATGGGGCGGGATCCGCTGGCGAGACGACGGTTGTTCACTCAGGGAATATTGGGGCCGCTCCAGAACCTTGACCCGCGGATCTCTTAGGTTTGACCTTTCCGGCGCTGTACCCGGCAGAGCCCTTTTCGTGGGGCGGTCACGGTGCTGCTCCGCAGTTGTTCTTCGATTGTTCGACAAATCCTGCCAGTCAATTCGCTTTGAGCCGCTTTATCCCGGCTGATGAGATGTCTACATTTGCGGCATTGGCAACGGAATGGTTCAAGGAACTGCCGGTCAATTTCCACGGTACAACATCTCTTCAAGGAAACGATCATGAGCAAGCTCGCAGGTAAGGTGGCCGTCGTCACGGGCGCATCCAAGGGTATCGGAGCCGCTATCGCCAGGGCACTCGCATTAGAGGGTGCTTCGGTGGTCGTCAACTATGCAAGCAGCAAGGCGGGCGCCGATGCGGTTGTTGCAGCGATTACCGCGGCCGACGGCAAGGCGGTCGCCGTTGGCGGTGATGTTTCAAAGGCAGCGGACGCGCAAGGCATCGTCAACGCGGCCATCGAAACGTATGGCCGCCTCGACATCCTCGTCAACAATTCTGGCGTCTACGAGTTCTCGCCAATCGAGGAGATCACCGAAGAACACTTCCACAAACAGTTCAATACCAACGTACTCGGCGTGCTGCTCACCACGCAGGCCGCCGTTCGCCACCTCGGTGAGGGGGCGAGCATCATCAACGTCAGTTCGGTGGTCACCAGCATTACGCCGCCGGCAAGCGCCGTCTATAGCGGCACGAAAGGCGCGGTCGACGCGATCACCGGCGTGCTCGCGCGCGAACTCGGTCCGAAGAAAATTCGCGTGAATTCAATCAATCCCGGCGTGGTGGTGACTGAGGGTACCCACAGTGCAGGGATCATCGGGTCTGACCTGGACGCGTGGGCGCTCAGCCAGACGCCGCTCGGCCGGCTAGGTCAGCCGGATGACATCGCGTCGATCGCGGTGTTTCTTGCATCGGACGACGCGCGCTGGATGACGGGCGAACACGTTGTCGCGAGCGGCGGCTTGCGCTGATCTGGACGAAAGATTCCGCCCGGCTCGGACCCACCGTGGTTCCGTCGGGCGGTTCGGACGCCGCATACCGCAAAAGTGAGCCTGGCAGACAGGAACCGCTTTTGAACATGTCTACGGTCGACGTCCCGATCAGGGCTCGATCACGCGTTGCCAGACCGAAGCTTACGACCGGCTTCTCGCAGCCGGGCCGCTCGAGCTTCGGCTCATTTGCAGACGCCGGCTAAAGTTGCATGCAAACCTGGCCGTTATACAAGACGACCAGGCGCTTCTTTCATTGACGCAGTTGTGCGAAGGCGAATCGGAAGGACTCCAGGCAGATCGGATCAACGTCTACAGGGGGTATCCCATGCTTGCCAGCAGCTACAACAGCCTGCTTGTCCTGTTCTCGCTGCTTGTGGCGATTCTCGCCTCGTATACCGCGCTGGACATGGCAGGCCGCATTTCTGGCGCTCAGGGACGTGCAGCCCACTGGTGGCTGGCTGGCGGTGCATGCGCGATGGGCATCGGGATCTGGTCGATGCACTTTATCGGCATGCTGGCATTCAGCTTGCCGATTCCGCTTGGCTACGATCCCGCGATCACGGCGCTCTCGCTTTTGATCGCGATCGCATCCTCAGCGTTCGCGCTGTGGCTCGTGGGTCGGAACGAGCTTCCATGGTCGCGTCTGGTTGGCGGCGCGGTACTGATGGGCGCCGGGGTTGCCGCCATGCACTATACGGGCATGGCCGCAATGCGCATGACTCCCGGAATCCGGTATATCCCGTCCCTGTTCATTTTGTCTGTCGTCATCGCGATCGTCGCTTCGGGCGCAGCATTGTGGATTGCATTCAACCTGCGCCGCCTTTCACCGCTGGTTAGGCTGTTGCGTGCGGGAGCGGCGGTCGTAATGGGCTTTGCCATTGTCGGGATGCATTACACGGGGATGGCGGCGGCGCAGTTCCCGCCTGGAAGCGTGTGCGGCGCGGCGCGTGACGGGGGGGACGTCGGATGGCTGGCGCTTGTGATCATCATCGTCACGCTGGCGGTGCTCGCTATCGCGCTGATCATTTCAGTACTTGATCTGCGTCTGGAGTCACGCACTTCCATGCTGGCGATTTCACTCGCCGAGGCCAATCAGGAACTGACCTACCTGGCGCTGCACGATAACCTCACCAAACTCCCTAATCGCGTGTTGCTGGAAGACCGGCTCGATCGGGCGATCCAGGGCGCGAATCGCGAAAATAGCCGCTTCGCCCTGATGTTCATGGACCTGGACGGGTTCAAGACGGTCAACGATGCCTATGGACATCACATCGGCGACCTGTTGCTGGTCGAGGTCGCCCAGCGCATCGGGTTGAACGTCCGGTCACAGGACACGATCGCCCGGGTGGGTGGAGACGAATTCGTGCTACTGGCGGGGGTAGCCGAACCAGCGGATGCGGCGACCCTCGCCGACAAGGTGCTGACTGCCATTCAAGAGCCCTTTCAGGTGGCCGGCCGCCTGCTGCGCATCTCGACCAGCATCGGTATTGCGATGTATCCCGGCGACGGCGTCCGTCAGGACGACCTGCTGACCAATGCCGATGCAGCGATGTATCACGCGAAGGCGCTGGGGCGCAATGCCTACTGCTTCTTCGAAGCGTCGATGAATGCCAACGTTCATGAGCAGCTACAGCTCGTGCAGGATCTCCGTTTAGCCCTTGAGCGACGCGAACTGATTCTCCAATATCAGCCCAAGTTCACCGCACCCCACGGACCGGTAATCGGCGTAGAAGCGCTGGTGCGCTGGTCGCATCCGACTCGCGGGCTCATTACACCGGACCAGTTCATCCCTCTGGCGGAGAAAACCGGGTTGATCGTGCCGATCGGTGAATGGGTGCTGAACGAGGCCTGCCGGCAGATCAGTGAGTGGCGCAAAGCAGGCCATCGTGACTGGACCATGGCGGTCAACCTGTCGGCGCTGCAATTCGGCCATGCGAGCCTGATTCAAACGGTGCGGGAAGCTCTGGTGCGTCATGCACTGGAGCCACACTGCCTGACGCTAGAGGTAACCGAGTCGACGGCGATGCGCGATGCCGACGCAAGCCTGCGAATCCTGCAGCAGCTTCACGACATGGGCGTGCGTATTTCAATCGACGATTTTGGTACGGGCTATTCGAGCCTCCTCTATCTCAAGCGACTACCGGCCAGCGAACTGAAAATCGACCGCGGGTTTATCCGTGATCTCGCACGCGACACCGAAGACGCAGCGATTGTTTCGGCAATCGTGGCACTGGGCCAGACGCTCAATTTGAACATTGTCGCGGAGGGCGTGGAGACTGCGGCGCAGCAAGAGTTCCTCACCCGGCTTGGTTGCGATTCCCTGCAAGGTTTCCTGCTTGGCCGTCCGATGTCTGCAGATCATTTGATCGAAGCGCTCTCGCAAGAGAATGTCCTGAATGACGCGACGTGAGTTGACCTCGGGCGAGACTGCGTGCCGTTTGAAGGTCGGCTCCGCGCTGACAACGGACGACCTCTGCGAGGAAACAAACAGGCAAAGCGTCTTCTATCGGATCTTGATGACAACCTTTCCCTTTGCACGTCCTGTTTCGACGTAAGCCAAAGCCTCTCTGGTTGATTCAAAAGGGAAGATCCGATCGATCACGGGCCTTATCGCACCTGCGTCGATGAGCGCGGCGATCTGGCTTAACTGGTCTCCGTTGGCACGCATGAAAACGAATGAATAGCTGACGTCATGACGTTTCGCCGCTTTTCTGATGCGATGGCTCAAAAGGCGCATCACCGTTTTCAGGAACCAGGAGGCACCCATCTCTTTCGCAAAATCGGGATCGGGCGGACCGGCGATCCCGATGAGTTTTCCACCCGGCTTGAGCACCCGCAGCGACTTCTCGAGGGTATTTCCGCCCTGCGTATCCAGTACCACGTCGCAGTCTTTCAGGACGGCGGCAAAGTCTTCTTTCCTGTAATCGATGACGATATCCGCACCGAGTTGCTTCACCAGTTCGGCGTTCGCCGCGCTCGCTGTCGTCGCGACGGTCGCGCCCACATGCTTCGCCAGCTGAATGGCAAAGGTGCCAACGCCGCCCGAGCCGGCGTGTATGAGTACTTTTTGCCCTTTCTTCAGTTGCCCTTTTTCGATCAGCGCCTGCCAGGCGGTCAAACCCACCAACGGGATTGAAGCCGCTTCTTCCATGGTGAGTGCTGTGGGCTTGAGGGCCACGCCGTCTTCCTTGACCGCGATGAATTCCGCGAAAGTACCGATCCGATCTTTGTGCGGTCGCGCATAGACCTCATCGCCCGGCTTGAATCGCCGCACGCGCGATCCGACGCGGACAACGACTCCGGCCAGATCGGTGCCCAAAATCAATGGCAAACGATAGGGCAAAATGAGCTTGAACTCCCCGTCTCTGATTTTGGAATCGAGAGGGTTTACGCCGGAGGCGTGAATCTGGATCAATACGTCGTCCTCACGCGGCTCCGGGACCGGCATATCGCCGGCCCGTACGTCATTCTTGCGTCCATATCGATCGACGACGAATGCTTTCATCAGGGTTCCTTATCAGTTTATCATCGCGTTAAGTTGTTTTACGGGCAGTAGCACGGATGTTGAGCTGCAGATCGGTTGCAGCACAGTCATGCGTTGACGTCGACGGCTATGCCGGCACGTCCTTGTAGTCTGCCCTTTGAACGGAGAGGGGGCCGTAACGCCGTCTACGTTGCGAGCCGCAAATCTTTGCGAATACCGGCGTCTACCAGGCCCGCAGGCGCAAATCTGCGTAGCAATCGCAGACGTCCGGCGAGTCCACCGGCCGCATAGCGGAGCTTCGGGCGAGCCGCGAGGGCGGCCTGCAGTACGGTCTCAGCCACAACCTCAGGACCGTCAGCGCCCTCGACCACCTCCTTCACTCGCTTATCCACGGCCGAGCGCACCTCGCGGTACGCGTCGAGGGGGGCGTCGGGCGCCATGAAGTTCGCGTCGAAAGGCGTCTTGATATAGGCAGGCTCAATGACCGATACCCGGATGCCCATCGTGCGCAACTCATGGTCGAGCGACTCCGAATACCCTGCGACCGCGTGCTTGGTGGCGGAATACAGCGCCATGTAGGGCATGGGTAAGAAACCCAGCACAGAGCCGATGTTGATGATGCGGCCGCTACCTCGTTGCCGCATATGGGGCAACACGGCACGCGTCATGCGGATGATCCCGAAGAAGTTCGTATCGAAGATCGCGCGGGCCTGGTCAATCGAGCTCTCTTCTGCGGCGGCAGGGGCGACGCCGAAGCCAGCGTTGTTCACCAGCAGGTCGATGCGGCCCTGCAGACGCAGTATTTCCTTGACGGCAGCTTCGACTGATTCCTCGCTAGTCACGTCAAGCGGCAGCATCTCGAACGTCTGCTGGCCAGCTTGTGCACCGCGTCGACTGGTGCCGTAGACCTTGTATCCGGCCTTCGTAAGCCGCTTTGCCGTGGCTTCGCCGATTCCTGACGAGGCGCCCGTAACGAGCGCTATTCTGGTTTCCATGATGTCCTTCCGATATCGAGCGATATCTTTACGTGGTTGGCCGGGTATTCATCCTGTTTAAATATGATTATCATCATATTTCGGGTCCAGCGGAAACCGGTACCGGTCCGGCGGATTTACGCATCAGCAGGCGCGAGTTTTTTCAATGCGGCTTCAAGAAAACTTTCCGACAGCCTGGGATCGTCAACGGCACGCGCCAGCACCATGGTGCCAACCATGGTGGCAACCGTCATCAGTGCCTGTTCGTGCGCGCCCGGCTGGCCCCAATCGGGCAACTGGCGCGCAACGACATCGATCATCTCCTTGATGCGGCGGGTGGCCGCGCGCCGCACGACCGGCGCCTGGCGCGGCATCTCCGAGCCGAGGGCGGAGACCGGGCAGCCAGTCTCTATGCCTTCAAAATGCTCCTTCGACAGATAGGCGCGCACCATAGACGGCAACGCCTGCTCTGGCGGCACGGAGGCGGCGATATGCTCCGACAGGGCCACGGCTTCAGCACCTGCGCGGTCTGCAGCTTCGGCAAGCAGCGCCTCGCGCGATGGAAAGTGCGCATAGAAGCCGCCATGCGTCAGGCCGGCCTCCTTCATGATGTCGGCCACTCCCGTGCCGTCGTAACCGCTGCGCCGAATCGCGCGCGCGGCAACCTCGACGATACGCTCGTGCGTGATTTCTTTACGACTGACGGTTTTCCGGTTGATTGACGGCTTTTTCATGACGCCCATCATATAACATTTCGGCGCGATTTTGAGCATTTTGCGCGCTCATCTTGAGCGCTGGAGCGAGCGAGCCTCGGTCGCCGGAAATCTTGCCGGGCGGCATGCGCGCACTGAACGACGCAACATAACGCGCCACGTCGCGCACATCGTCGGCGTTCAGCGGTTTCGGAAACAGCTTCGGCATGATGCCGGAGTCGTCATCCGAGAGGATTTTCTCGCTGAAGATCGGCATCTGGCCTTTAGGGTTGTGCACATAAGCTTGCATCGCCGGAAGCTGGATGGGATGCGGCGCTAGTCCGCTTGTTGAAGCAGGCTCGTCTGCAATGACGAATGATTGAGGTAGTGGCTGGTCGGGAAATTCATGCGCCCGAGCAGATCGATCACCGGCGCGTTGAGCGACTCGGCAAGCTTGACCAGCGTATCCATCGCCGCCTGCGTGCGCACGGCCCGATCGGCCACGATGACCGGCGTTTTCGCGCCGCATATCATCGAAGCGGCCGCGGCAAGCGCATCGGGGCTGCCGACAGGAGGCGAAGGCTCGCGCAGCGGCGGCACGCGGATGTCGCGCGGATCCGCGATCGGTTGCTCCTGAAGTTCGGCATCCGCGACGATCAGCACGGGCTCCATGGGCGGTGTGACCGACATCGTGTAAGCGCGCATGAACGACTCGGCGTAGTGCTGGAGCGACACGGGATAGTCGTCCCACTTCGTGTAGTCGCGCACGAGCGCGCCGAGATCCTGTGCCGTGTGATACCACTCCACGCCGGGGCGTCGTTTGGCTGCATCGGCGATGTTGCCGCCAGCACCATCATCGGCACGCGGTCGCACCACGCGTTGTAGATCGCCATCGAGGCATGCTGAACTCCGACCGTGCTACGGACGAGACACGCCATCGGCTTGCCCGCGACTTTCGCGTAGCCATGCGCAATCGCCGCCGACGCCTCCTCGTGCGTGCACACGATCAATTGCGGATGCGTGTCTCCAGCGTAGTTGACGATCGATTCGTGAATGCCGCGAAAGGTCGAGCCCGGCATCGCCGCGACATAGTCGATGCCAGCGATTCTCAGCAGATCGACCATGAAATCCGAGCCCGGATTGCCAATCTGCGCGGCGTCGGTGGCGGGCGCTTCGTTCAGCGAAGGCGCAAGCGTTTCGGACGCGGCCAGCGCCGCCGAAGGCCTGCCCACAGCGTTTTTCTTTTCGGCGGGAGCAGGTTGCGCGTTGGTGGCGTTCGGCTTCACGAGCACGCAGCCGTGCCGGTGACGAGCGCCTCTTTCAGAAAAGTACGTCGGCCAGTCATGTTGCTGTTTCCTCTTCTATTCATGAAGCCGGCTCATGCGCGCCGCGCGCAACGCGTGCGTGGCGCCGCACACGCTGCATCGAAAGGCGATGCGAGGTCAGTCGATGTAGCGCAGTCCGAGCTTTTCCAGCGGCTCGCGCATTTTGTACATGTCGAGTCCCAGGACGCCTGAGGCGAGTGTTGCGCGCTTCTGCGTCTCGTTGGGTTCGCGTGCACTCGCGCTCTCCAGCGTCTTCTGCGCCATCGCACGAGGCACGACGACCACGCCGTCCTGATCGGCAACTATCACGTCGCCGGGCGTCACGAGCGCGCCCGCGCAGACCACCGGCACGTTGACCGAGCCGAGCGTCGTCTCGATCGTGCCTTTGGCCGAAATCGCTTTGCTCCAGACGGGAAAGTCCATCTCCGCGCGGTCGTATAGTGCCCGTGGATATCGATGATCATGGGTGGCTCCCTGAAAATTCGGCGCGCTCATCGATTACGCGCGGCTGAGTGAGTCTGTGGAACTAGAAAAGAACATCGATACCGACCGTCACCGCCGTCTGGCTCGACGCACCCGCTGGATTCAGCGTGCTGACCACCGCATGCTTGTACGACGTGTAATCGACTTCGCCGTAGAGCGTAGTGCGCTTGGACAGCAGATAAGCCAGCGAAATGATCGAGAGGCCGCGCCGGCTGGCTTTGTCGTTCGACACCGTGGTCTGGTAATAGCCGCCGTCGAAAATCACGTCCGGCGCGACGGTCCACGTGATGCCGCCGAAGGCATTGTTCGTCACCTGGTGCGGTGTGGCCGGATTCTGCAGATCCTCGGACATGAAGCCGCCCGACACTCGCACCGGCCCGATCCTGTAGGCGGCGCCGGCCATGTAGTAGCTGTCGCCGATGTAGGTCGTGCCCGTCAGGATGTTGCGATGGCCGTACACGCCGCCGAGGCTGGCCGGGCCCGCGCTGTAGCTCATGCCAGCCGAGCGCGTCGCGCCGCTGCTGAAATTGCCCGCGACGCCGCCGAACGAATTGTCGACTTCGAACAGCAACGGGCCGAAGGTGTTCTTGTATTTGACTGCGTTGTTGTTGCGCGTGCCGTCCGAGGCTGTCGTCAACGGCAGGATCGGCGTGAAGTGAAAGCCGAACGGATCGTAGATGCTGATGATGTCGTGCGAAATCGTGTACTGCCGGCCGAGATCGACAGACCCGTACTTCGAATTGCCGAGACCGACGAATGCCTGCCGGTTGAATTCGATGCCGCTGGTATTGTCGAACTGCCCGTTGCCGAGGTTGAAGCCGTTCTCCAGCTGGAAGTGCGCGTTCCAGCCGTCGCCCAGATCTTCCTTGCCGAGAAAGCCCAGTTTGTTCGAACTGTAGTAGCCATTCGAATTCATCGTCACCACCGTGCCTCCGCCTTTTGCAGCGTTCGTCTGGTAACGCACGCCGCCGTCCGCCGTGCCATAAATCTGCACGCTCGATTGCGCATGCGCGGGCATGGCGCTCAACGTGCCGGCCGCGGCCGACAGGCCAACCCCAATGGTTCTCCAAACCTTTGTTTTCATTGTTTGTCTCCGATTTAATAGTGTCGTTGTGTGGAATGGCGGGCGATCATGGAATATCGCCACACGATTCGTATGACTAAGTAAAACGTCTGCTTCCAGATTCGGTTATCGGTTTTCTGCCGAACCGGCGGCACGTCTATCCGCGCCGCCGGTTCGCGGCATGGCTTGCTAGTTGCCTGCCTGGCTGCTGCTCGTGTGGTTGAGTCGGGTGGGCGATGTATCGGGAGGTTTGAAGCCGGCCTTCAGTTCGCGGCGCAGTGCGACGCGATCCAGCGCCTTCTCCCAGTTCGCCACCACGATCGTCGCCACGCTATTCCCGACGATGTTGGTGAATACGAATCCGCTGGACAGTGCCTTGTGAATGCCGAGAATCAGGGCGATCGATTCGACCGGAATCGTGTTCGACGCGGCGAGCGTTGCGGCGAGCACCGCAATCGCGGCGCCGGATACACCCGCTGCGCCCTTCGACGTGAGCAGCAACACGGCAAGCAGCACCAGCTGATCGTGCCAGTTCATCGGCGTGTTGGTGGCTTGCGCGAGGAACACGGCGGCTGCGGCGAAATACAGGCACGTGCCGTCGTGATTGAACGTGTACGCCGTCGGCAGGACCAGACCGACCACAGACTTCTCGCAGCCGAGCCGTTCGAGCTTGTCGATCAGTTGCGGGAACACTGTTTCCGACGAACTCGTTCCGATCACGAGCAACAGCTCCGCGCCGATATAGCGCATCAGGCGCAGCAGGCTGAAGCCGTTCACTTTGGCGATCGGCCAGAGAATCAGCAGGACGAAGAGGGCGCAAGTCAGATAGAACTCGAGTACGAGTTTGCCGAGCGAGATCAGCGTGCCGGAGCCGAATTTGCTGACCGTGTACGCGATCGCGCCGAACGCGGCGAGCGGTGCGATCTTCATCGTCAGGCCGATGATCCAGAACAGCGAACCGGATACCGAGTCGATCAGGTTCAACGCCGGTTGTGCACGTTCGCCGATTGCCGCGAGGCCGAACGCGAACAGCACCGAGAAGAACAACACCTGCAGCACGTCGCCGCCGGCGAACGCGCTGATCGCCGTGTGCGGAATCACGTTCAACAGGAATTCGCTCGTCGTGACGATGTGATGCGCTTTCGCGACGTACGCATCCACAGCGGCGGAGTGCACGCTGTGCATGTCCACGTTCATGCCGACGCCGGGCTTGAGCACGTTGATGACCACGAGGCCGAGCACCAGCGCGAGCGAGGTCACCACTTCGAAATAGACGAGCGCCTTGATCGCCACGCGACCGACCTTCTTGAAGTCGCTAACGCCCGCAATGCCGCTGCAAACGGTGCAGAAGATGATCGGCCCGATCAGCATCTGGATGATGCGGATGAAGGCGTCGCCGACGGGTTGCAGGTTGATGCCGAACTTCGGGAAGAAGTAGCCCGTGACGATGCCCAATGCCATGCCGGCCAGCACCTGGAAGGACAGGTCGCGATAAAACGGCAGACGTGCCTTGGGTTTCGTGGCGGTGGACTTGCCGGGCAAGCTCATGGTGTCTCCTTGTCAAGCGGTGGCGAACTCGGGTTCGCTCAAGAATGGTGATGCGGACGAATGTGCCGTTAGCGCGCGGCGTCACCCAGAATGTCGAGACTGTCGGCGAAAATCTCGTCGACGCTCAGCTTGCGCGGCAGCAACTGCTGCTGCTCGCAGTACGCAAGCGTTTCCTCGAGCGGACCGCGCAGCGCGTCGTAGCCGAACAACAGCTTGTCCGGCTTGCCGGCGTTTTCCGCGGCGACTGCCGCCTTGCCGCGGCACAGCAGGTCGTACACGGCGTGCACAGCTTGCGGTTGCGTATCCGCCAGTTCTTTCGTTACCACCACGACGTGATTGATCGGAACATATCGATGTTGCGCGTACCATTCGCGGTCGGCCGCGGCGGCGTTGTCGATCAGCGGTTCGAGACCGGGCTCGTCGGGCAGATCGTTGCCGAGAATGGCGGCGTCGATTTCGCCTGCGCGAAGCATCGGCAACAGTTGCTTGCCGGCCTCGGCGCGGTGCGCGAACGGCGGTTCGCGATACTCCTCCAGATGCGCGCCTTCGATCGTGACCCATTCGATCTGTTCGAGCGGCACGCCGTAGGTCTGCGCCAGAATCGCGCGTACCCACATGCCGGTGGTCTGCGAATAGGCGCGAACGCCGACTTTCTTGCACGCCAGACTGCCGACATCGAGTTTGCCGCGCTGCGCATTATGAATGATGCAGCCCTGCTGGAAGCGCGCGGCCACGACCGTGGGCAACAGCACCAGCGGTTTGCCGTAGGCTTTTGCCTGCAGATAAGTGACGATCGCCATTTCGCTGACGTCGTAGACCTGACGGCGCGCCATCGGTGCAAAGGCGCGGTGAATCGGTTCGACGTCCTCGAATATGAGTTCGACGGCCGGGTCGGTCAGTTCGCCCGACTTCAGCATCCGTGTGTGCGGATAGGTTTTCAGCGCGGTTTTCAGGCGCAGCGGTTGTGCGGAAAGGCTCACGATCTTGTTTCCTGTTTTGTTTCAGGCCGCAAGCGCCGGATAAATCGTCCGCGCGGTGCCACCGAAGATCGCTTCGCGAGCGTCGGCGGGCAGCATCGATAGACTCTCGCGAGCATCGGCGAGCAGTTGTGGCAGTGCGCCTTCGGCGGCCGGGAAGTTGGAGCCCCACGCAATGCGATGGGCGCCGAATGCTTCGAGAACACGCGGGAAGAAGGCCGCGGGCGTCGAAGCGCCGCGCGCGGCTTCGGCGACGGTGCGGTTCGTGAGCTTCAGATACACGCCTTCATGCGAGGCGAGGCTGAAAAGCGGTGCAGCGGCTTCGTACGGCGGCCCGCCGGCGAGTTCGGGACGCGCGAGGTGATCGAGCAACACGCGGATGTCCGGAAAACGCGCAAGCATGTTCAGCAGCGCGGGAATGCCTCGCGCGGTCATCTGCAGGCAGATCGAGACGTTGTGGCGCTGCGCGTATTCCCACACCGGGAACGAGCGCTCGTCGTCGAGCCAGTCCGCCTGGCCAGGCATCGTGCTGCCGGTCGTGAAAAGACGCAGGCCGGAGAGGCCGGCGTCGAGCCAGCCCTGCATCTGCGCGACGGCGTCGCTTGCCAGAACGTCGATCGAGAACACGCCCGCGAAGCGATCGGGATGGCTGCGCACTGCGTCGACCACATAACTATTGTCGTTGCCATATACCGTCGAAGCCTGCACCACCACTGCGCGGTCGATACCGGCTTCGTCCAGGGAGGCCAGCAGCCCTTCGAAACTGACAGGACGCGTCGCCGACCATTCCGACTGGTGTCCGCCGACCGGCGCGAGCGGGTAGCGTTGTTTATCTGGGGAAATTGCGTGGGTATGCGTGTCGATGACAACGGACATGAGGGTGCTCCTGACTGAAATCTTGTTTGATCGGATGGGCGTAACTGTAAGTGGGATGTAGCCGAAGCTCTCAATATGAAGTACGCTTCGGGCCATAAATTATGGTTAAGCTAAGGGTTTTCACATAGCCATTCTGGGGATTCGATGAGCGAAGTCGAGCGCGCCTCGCCGGACGACGATCTGGCGCGATTACGGCGTCTTTTCCTGTTCGACGCGGTGTGCGAGGCCGGCGGCATCGGCCAGGCAGCCGTGCGCGCGGGGCGTACGCAGCCCGCGGTGAGCCTTGCCATCAGCAAGCTGGAGGTGAGTTTCGGCGGGCGGCTGTTCGAGCGCGGCTTCGGCGGCAGCGAACTGACGGAAGAGGGCGTGATCCTGCAACGGCGTGTGCGACGCATGCTCGACCAGATGGAACGGGCCGTCGCGAACCTGACCGGCCAGGCCACGCCGGCGGCGAACGCGGCCAGGATTTGTCGGCATCTGACCGATACGCAGGTGCGTTGCCATATCGCCATTGCCAACGCGGGCTCCGCGGCGGAGGCAGCGCAGTCGCTCGGCATCTCGCAGCCCGCCGTGCATCGGGCGGCGCGGCAGATCGAGCAGAACGTAGGCGTATCGCTTTACCGCCGGCGCGTGCACAGTGTGTTGGCGAATCCGGCGGGCGTCGAATTCGCGCGTTGTCTGAGTCTGGCGCTCTACGAAATCGCGCAGGCGAGCGAGGATCTGGCCTACGCTCGCGGGCAGCTCACCGGCAAAGTGGCGATAGGCGTGCTGCCGTTGCTGCCGCCGCGACGCGTCGCACGCGCGATTCAACGGTTACGCGAGCGCTATCCGGCCGCGCGCGTCACCGTCGACGAAGGTTCTCACGAGCGCCTGCTGCGTGAACTGCGCATGGGTGCGATCGACATCATCATCGGCGGCCTGCGCGAGCCGCGTCTCACGGATTCCGTGCAGGAGACCGAGCTGTTCGCCGATCCGTACGTCGTCGCGGTGCGCAAGGGACATCGGCTGGCCGGGCAAAAAACCATCGCCGCGCACGACCTCGCCGACTACGACTGGGTCGTGCCCCAGCGCAACGTGCCGCGGCGCGCGGTGATCGATTCGCTGTTCGCCCGCTTGCCGGTCAGACCGCCACTGGTGGTCGAGACGAGTTCACTCGCGATGATGATGGCGATGTTGATCGAAAGCGACTGCATTACGCTGCTGTCGCGTTCGCAGATTGTGGATGCCTATTCGGGCAGCGAGATGGTCGCGCTGGATCTGGAGACGCCCGAAGCGAGCCGCGCGGTCGGCTTCACGGTACGCACCGACTGGCTGGGTACGGCGATCCAGCAGGCGTTTGTAGAGCATTTGCGAGGGGAGTGGGGGGCTGTGTGAGATGAGCGGTGTCTCAGTTCTGGCCATGAACGGCCGTTCGTGTCGAGAGGCGTAAAGTGGACCTTCGACCTCGGCTGCCTCGGAAGAGCGGCGAACGCTATCGCCGCGCTTCGACCGGGGAAGTGGCTCCAGCGCATAAGCATTCGCATCCGAAAATCATATACTGGCTCGGTCTGCCGGCTGTCTCTCGCGCAGTTGTGGGATGCGTTCGCATAACTACTCGGGCAGTATTGGTGCGCTCGGTGCGGGAAGAGTAACGGCGTTGTGCCCGCCTCGGATCGAACGCCCGGGGCTGAGCCGCCTGCTTGCGCATGTTCTTTTGACCAGGTGGGACGACCTGAAACCAGGTGGACCGAGCTTCACCTCAATTGCCTGTTTGGACGAAGCCATGCTGACAATCGACGACATCCGGGCAATTCCACTGTTCTCAACACTCTCCGACAACGAACTGGAGCATCTCGCGCACACGTCCGCGGACCTGCATCTGTGCGCGGGTGAATTCGCGGTCCATGAAGGTGGAGAGCGCGCGCTGTACGCCGTTCTGGCCGGCAAGATGGAAGTCATCAAGACGTTCGACGGTATCGAGCGCACGCTGGGCTGGCGTCTGCCCGGCACCATCTTTGGCGAAGTGCCGCTCGCGCTGAGTTCGCCGTTTCCAGGCGCCTATCGGGCCGCAGAGCCGTCGCGTGTAATGCGCGTGGACGCTCAGCGTTACTACGTACTTGCTGCCGCGTCGCCAGAAATTGCGTTCAGGATGGGCACCCTTGCGCGCGAGCGCATCGGCGGGCTGCAAGGCCTCTCCGCCGAGCCGCCCAAGCCCCGCGTGACCATGATTGGAAGTCGCTGGGACAACGCTTGTACGGCGTTGCGCCAGTTCCTCGCCCGCAACCAGATCAGCTACGACTGGATGACACCGGATGCGCCCGAACTGACGACGCGCTGGCCTGGAACCTGTCCGTCAGAGGAGGATTGCCCGGTGTTGCGGCTGGTCGACGGGACGGTGCTGAGCCGACCTGCGACACGCGAGCTTGCCGGGTTGCTGGGCCTGCAGACGCATCCCCGCCTGGCCGAATACGATACGGTGATCATTGGGGGCGGGCCGGCCGGTCTCGCTGCGGCAGTGTACGGTGCGTCGGAAGGCTTGCGTACTGTGGTGCTGGAGCGCGAAGCTCCAGGCGGGCAGGCCGGGACATCCTCACGCATCGAGAATTACCTCGGCTTCCCCAATGGTGTGTCGGGAGACGAACTCGCGAGCCGTGCACTGCAGCAGGCAAGGCGGCTCGGCGCAGAGATTCTGGTGACACGGTCTGTCGCTCAAATCGATGTCGATGGGCGTAACGTTCACCTCGACGGAGGCGACGTCATCCGGGCGCGAACGATCATTCTCGCGACAGGCGTCACGTGGCGCCGCCTCTTGATCGATGGCTTCGACCGGTTTATCGGTAAAGGAATTTACTACGGCGCGTCACGCAGCGAGGCGAGCGCTACTCACGGACTCGACGTCTATCTGATCGGTGGAGGAAACTCGGCTGGCCAGGCCGCTTTGTACTTCGCCAATCATGCGCGCATGGTTACGCTTGTCTTGCGAGGCGATTCGCTTGAGAAGAGCATGTCCCGCTACCTTGTCGAGCAGCTTCGTGAAAAGTCAAACGTAGCGGTGCAACTGCGATCGGAAGTAGTCGGTGCATACGGCGATACCCATCTGACGGCGATCGATGTACGCGACGGACTGAGCGCAGAAGTGCGTCGGCACGACAGTGGTGGATTGTTCGTGTTCATTGGCGCCGATGCAGAGACCGAGTGGTTGCCGACGGAAATCGCGCGCGACGTGCGCGGATATGTTCTCACCGGGGACGACGTCGTTAAGGCAGGACGCTGGACCCATAGCCGGGATCCCTACCTCCTCGAATCGAGTGTTCCTGGCGTGTTTGCCTGTGGGGATGTGCGATTGAGCCCGGTCAAGCGCGTCGCTTCAGCTGTCGGCGAGGGCAGCATGGCAATCGCGTTCGCCCACAAGTATCTGCAGCACGACGCCAGATAGCACTGCGGTGCAGCGGTGAGGCGTATGCGTGTTTGTCATAGCGGGTTTCGATTGATTTTGAACGTCCGCTTCGATGAGTCGGATAGACCGCTTCCTGGAAGAACTCGCTGCAGTGCATCGCCGCGGCCAGCTACGGTTCTTCGGTGAGTACGCCGCGCTCGCCGATCGGGCCGTCTTCGCCCAGTGGCTCGCGCCGCTGCGCGGGTGTGAGTGGGTGGTGTATGCGAAGCGCCCGTTCGCAGGGCCGGAGGCCGTACTCGCCTATCTGTCGCGCTATACGCATCGCGTGGCCGCTCCGGGACACTCCGCGTTTCCTCCCTTGAGGTTTATACGACGCCTGCCCGCATGTGCCTGTGGCGCACGCCCATGCCCGTGGTCGAGGGCAGGCATCCTGCAAACCTGGACATCTACGGCCGCTAATGCGGTTCCTCCCACGTTCGTATTGACGTCCGCTGTACGTCCGACACGTGTCATCCGATTGGTCCACAAACTCACGATAGAGACGGGCGAAGCACCGCCGGATGCCGGGTCCGCGTCCACGAGGCGCGTACAGATCGAATCTATACTTTTCCAACTGGGCTTCGCGCTGCACGGAGATTACATTCGATGTAATTGGCGCACCGCGCAGCCGTCTCTACTCTTTGGCTATCGCGCCACCAATCCGGTGGCGCTCACCGTCAAGGAGATACCATGTCCAGCTATCCTGTTCTCACGATCGAGTCTGCCCCTGCGCAATCGAAGTCCGTGCTCCAGCAACTGCAACAGGCGTTCGGCCTGATCCCGAACATCGCAGCCACGATGGCCGCTTCACCGGTGCTGATCAATGGATTCATTGGTCTGTTCGAGCGCGTGCATGCGAGCAGTCTGACGGAGTCGCAGATCCAGACGTTGCTGCTGACCAACGCGGTCACGAACGCCAGTGAGTGGCCGGTCGCGTTTCACACCGCGCTCGCGTTGAAGGAGGGCGTACATCCCGCGGATGTCGACGCAATCCGGCACGGCGGCCTGCCTGGTGACACCAGACTGGCCGCGCTATCAATGCTGGCGCGTACGCTGATCGAAAAGCGCGGCCGCCTGACTGTTTCGGATCAGAGACGCTTCCTCGAAGCAGGGTTCAATTCCGAGCAGATACTCGAGGTCATTGCGGTGGTTGCGGCATCTACTATCACGAACTACACCGGAAGCGTTACCCAGCCGGCGCTCGAAGCGCCGTTTGAGGAATTCGTCTGGCATGCGCCCGCAACCTGAGCCCGTTATATTCGTCCGCCTTGATTAGGGAAATCCGATGAACGTCACTCGTCCCGATCCGAAAGTGCCGCGGAGCGAACTTGGGGATTTGTTACGCTATTGGCGCGACTTGCGTGGCGTGAGTCAGCTCGACCTGTCGCTCGAGGCCGGTGTCTCGCAGCGCCAGATCAGCTTCATTGAGAGCGGACGCAGCGTGCCGGGTCGGGACACGCTACTGACCCTCGCGCAGACGCTCGACGTGCCGCTGCGCGAGCGCAATGCACTGCTGCTCGCCGCTGGCTACGCGCCCGTGTATTCGGAGGCACCTTGGGACGCACAGGAGATGCACAGTGTCATCCGCGCGCTTGAGCGGGTCGTTCGCCAGCACGAACCGTTTCCGGCGATCGTCATGGACCGTCACTGGAATGTCCTGATGACCAACGAAGCAGCGCCTCGCTTTTTCAACCACTTCATCGACATGGCTTCGCGCGAAGGACCGCGCAACATGCTGCATCTGATCTTCGATCCGCAGGGTATGCGTCCGTTCGTGGCCGACTGGGACAACGTCTCGCGAAGCTTGCTCCAGCGGGTATATCGCGAATCGGTCGGTCATGTCATCGACGACGGCACAACGCGTCTGCTCGACGAACTGCTTGCGTATCCCGATGTGCCGCGCGACTGGAAGGCGCATCATGCGCCAACTGCCCTATCCACGATGCCGGTCATTCCGCTTGGCTTCGTCAGCGAGGGCGTGGTTCTTCGTTATTTTTCGATGGTGACGAGCGTCGGAACACCGCAAACCGTTGCCGCACAGGAACTGCGCCTGGAATGTATGTTCCCCGCCGATGATGCAACCGAAGCACGCCATCAGCAACTGCTTGCAACGCATTCAAAGGAACGCTGAGCGGCTTGTGGATATCCAGTCGTGTTCTGCTGCCGGGCCGCGACCGTCAGTTAAACCAGCACGCACATCGCCGTCCTTTGGGTGTCAGATTAATCACCTCCTGGAACCGTCATTCAACGGGTCCAGCATCGACCGGTCGAATCCGCACCAGCAAACGGCCGTTCGCTTGCGAAGGTGGTCGAGAGCGGTCTTGTATCGGCGATCGTAATCGCCGAGTGTAAACTGGCGCGATTGGACGCTTCCGGTCCTTCGCGGGCTCATGGACTTGCCGACTCACGCGGTTGTTCAGCCTGCTCTACTCATCAAAGACTTGATCGGAAAAGGGGATGTCATGGCAAGGGATGAAATTGTCTGGGGGATCCTGGGCACCGCGAAGATCAACGACAAGGTTGTCATGCCTATGCGCAGCGCGCCAAAGTGTCGGGTGAAGGGCATCGCGTCGCGATCTCGGGAGAAGGCTCGGGAAGCCGCAGCCAGATATGGTTTGACGGTCGCATACGACAGTTACGAGGGGCTCCTGGCGGACCCGGAAATCGACGCGGTATATATTCCGCTACCCAATCACATCCACATGGAATGGACGATCAAATCCGTCGAGGCGGGCAAGCACGTCCTGTGTGAGAAGCCGATCGGGCTGGACGCCCAGCAGGTTGAACGACTCATCGCTGCGCGCGACAGCAACGGCCGATGCATACAGGAAGCCTTCATGGTTCGCACGCATCCGCAATGGTTGAAGGTGCGGACCTTGATTGACGAAGGTGCGATTGGCGAATTGCGGGCGGTGACCGGCGGCTTCACCTATAACAACACGAACCCGCACGATATCCGCAACCAGAGCGAACTGGGTGGCGGCGGTCTGCTCGATATTGGTTGTTATCCCATCACAACGTCACGCTTCGTTATCAGGTCTGAGCCGAGGCGAGTGGTTGCCCTGATGGAGCAGGATCCAATATTCGAAGTGGACCGGCTTGGCTCTGTGCTGATGGACTTCGATGGTGTGCAGGCGAGTTTCTTTTACTCGACTCAGACCCATAACTATCAGCGGATGCAATTTCACGGTACCAAGGGGCGGATCGAGGTCGAAATTCCATTCAATGCACCAGGCGATCGACCGACGCGTCTGTTAGTGAGTGAAAACACAAGCGCCGGTGTCGGGACTGATCGCTGGCTGGAACTTCCGGTGTGCGATCAATATGGCATCGCAGCCGCCACGTTCGCGGAGGCGATATTGAGTGGAAGCCCGCAGGCTATTCCGCTAGAAGATGCGCGCGCAAATACGCGAGTGATCGACGCCGTGTTCCGCTCGGCTCGATCGGGCGCGTGGGAGAGAATCCTGGAAAGTTGAGGTGCTACGCAGGGGCAAGCTCCGCCGTTCAACGTGCAAGAAGTGCCACAGCTCGTGTGACGCGCAACAAGCCACGCATCGGAGTAGCTACTTAAACGACGCGATGCTGCTCCTCGAAGGCTACTGAACACTCGCCTGCGCATGCGTATGCACTCGAAGTTGTTCCAGTAATCGCTGCAGCATCTCTGAAAATCGAGGCGGATGTCCGCGCCTTGATCTTCCCGCGTACGAATTGCAGGAAGTCAGCCACGTCGGAGTTGCGTCGTCTTCAAACTCATCGCTTGTGATAGGTGCCGATCAGTTCGGCGTGCGCCAGTACGTGCCCCTGCATGGCCTTTTCGAGCGCCGCCTTGCTGGGGCTTTTCAAATCGGGCAGTACGGTGTCGAGTGCATACAGCTTATGGAAATAGCGGTGGCGTCCCACGGGCGGGCACGGGCCGCCGTAAGCGGCACGTCTGAAGTCATTGGTGCCTTCGAGCGTGCCGCGCGGCAATCCCCCGGCAGCAGCGCCCTCGGGCAGCCCGATTGCCGTCGGCGGGATGTTGTAAAGCACCCAATGGACCCAGGTCATTTTCGGCGCGGCCGGGTCCGGCGCGTCAGGGTCGTCGACGATCAGCGCCAGGCTTTTTGCGTTCGACGGCACGCCGGACCACGCGAGCGGCGGGGAAACATCGGCGCCCTGGCAAGTATGTTGTGGGGGAATCTCCCCGTTCTGTCGGAAGGCTTGCGACGTCAGCGTGAGAGTCATGGCGCGCTCCTCGGCGGCAACGGTGGTTGCCGGTCCCGGTGGGAAGATCAACGCGATGAGCACGAGTGCCAACAGACGACGCGGGGCCGATGCCCAAGCGGCTTTTTTCAAAGCTCTTGAGGCGGTGTCCGGCACGCTGAAGTCGCTCATCGCCACGCTCCGTACCCTGTCCGTGACCGCGGCCGTTAGTTGGTGCGCGCTCTGCGCGAGTCGCGACGGAAATCGAAGCAAGGCTTTTATCGTGACATAAGTTCCGCCCGAGCAAAAGTGGCTGTGCTTGCTGATCGTCGCGCACAGGTCCCGGCATCGATCGCAGCCCCAGGCATACACTGAGCCGGAAAGCACGCATTTGGGAAACCCGACCGATGCCGCGCGGCTGCCCATCCGATGGTGCATCGCGACAATCGAGCGTTCGGTTCGTATTCCCGGCTACTTTGCTGCGTGTAGTTAACGAGGCGAGGCGCTGGCCCCTTTTGCGCGCTTACATCGTCCAGAATCGAGTTTGGACGCGCTGCGGTTTCAGTGCGCAAGCGCAGCAGTGTTCGTGCGGTAGCGCTCGTACGCGTGAACTCTGGCACGGATACGATATCTGAATGAACATGGAGGGCGGTCATGACCACGGCTGCCAGTTTTCATATCGGCTACACGCAATATCTTGGCCCCGACGGCGAGCCTGCTCAGCCGTTACCTGCGTTTGCACAGGACCCGATGGCGCTGATTCCGCTCTATCGCGCGATGGTGCTGACACGGGCATTTGATACGAAGGCGGTCGCGCTGCAGCGTACTGGCAAGCTCGGCACTTTCGCGTCGTCGGTCGGCCAGGAGGCGATTGGCGTCGGCGTCGCCAGCGCGATGGATCCCGACGACGCGCTGTTTCCCTCGTATCGCGATCACGCCGCGCAATTGCTGCGCGGCGTCACGATGACGGAAAGTCTGCTGTATTGGGGCGGCGACGAACGCGGCAGCAACTTCAGCGTGCCCCGCCACGATTTTCCGAACTGTGTGCCGATCGGCACACAGGTGTGTCATGCCGCCGGCGCGGCCTACGCGTTCCTGCTGCGTCACGAGCCGCGCGTCGCGGTGGCGATATTCGGCGACGGCGGCACGTCGAAAGGCGATTTCTACGAGGCAATGAACATGGCCGGCGTCTGGCAGGCGCCGCTTGTCCTCGTGGTCAATAACAACCAGTGGGCGATCTCGGTGCCACGCAGCCGCCAGAGCGCTGCACAAACGCTCGCGCAAAAAGCGATCGCTGCGGGAATCGATGGGCTGCAGGTCGACGGCAACGATGTGATCGCGGTGCACCAGGTGGTCCACGCGGCGCTCGCCAAAGCTCGCCGCGGCGATGGCCCGACGCTGATCGAAGCGCTCAGCTATCGCCTTGGCGATCACACGACAGCCGATGACGCGACGCGCTATCGCGACGCTGAGGTCCTCAGCAAGCAATGGGCATACGAACCGTTGCTGCGCCTGCGCACGTACCTGATGCGCATGAACGTCTGGGACAAGGCGCAGGACGAGCAACTCGGCCGCGCGTGTCTTGCGCAGGTCGAGCAGGCCGTCGACGCGTATCTGGCGGTACCGCCGCCGGACACATCCGCCATGTTCGATCATCTGTACGAGACCTTGCCGTTGGCGATGCGTGAGCAACTGGCGATGGCGCAGCGATTCGCGCCTCCTGCGGGGAACCGCCATGGCTGACCTCAACATGGTCGAAGCGCTCAATCAGGCGCTCGCCTACGAACTGGCGCACGACCCAGCCGTCGTGCTGCTCGGCGAGGATATCGGCGTGAACGGCGGCGTGTTCCGCGCGACGGTCGGGTTACAGGCGCGATTCGGCGCGCAGCGGGTGATCGATACGCCTTTGGCTGAAACTGCGATCGCCGGCACCGCGATCGGCATGGCGGCGATGGGCTTGAAGCCGGTCGTGGAGATCCAGTTCAGCGGGTTCATCTATCCGGCCATCGATCACGTTCTGAATCACGCGTCGCGTCTGCGGCATCGAACACGCGGACGGCAGACGTGCCCGCTAGTGATCCGTGCGCCGTGCGGCGCAGGGATTCATGCGCCGGAGCATCATTCCGAAAGCCCTGAAGCATTGTTCACCCACATCCCCGGATTGCGTGTCGTGACACCGTCATCTCCTGCACGCGCATACGGTTTGCTGCTCGCGTCAATCCGCGACCCGGACCCGGTGATCTTCTTCGAGCCGACGCGACTCTACCGGCTCTTCAGGCAGCCGGTCGAGGATAACGGCGAAGCGCTGCCGCTCGACAGCTGCCTGACGTTGCGCGATGGGTCGGACGTCACCCTGGTGAGTTGGGGGGGAGCATTGCAGGACGTGCAGGCCGCAGCCGATCTGCTTGCGCAGGAAGGCGTGATGGCCGAGGTGATCGACGTGGCGACGCTCAAACCGCTCGACATGAACACCATTCTCGCGTCGGTGGCGAAAACCGGACGCTGTGTGATCGTGCACGAAGGCTCGCGCACCGGAGGGGTTGGCGCGGAGATTGCCGCCAATATCGCCGAGCGCGGACTGTACTCGCTGCTCGCGCCGGTGCAGCGCGTCACCGGATATGACGTGGTGGTGCCGCTGTACAGACTTGAGAATCAATATATGCCAGGCACGGAGCGCATCGTTGCCGCGGCCAGGCAGACTCTGGAGGCGTCGTGAAGCCATGAAAGTCTTCAAACTGCCCGATCTCGGAGAAGGCTTGCAGGAAGCGGAGATCGTCGAGTGGCACGTCAGGAGCGGCGAAGAGGTTCGCGTGGATCAACCGCTGTTGTCGGTCGAAACGGCGAAAGCGATCGTCGAGATTCCGTCGCCTCAATCCGGCCGTATTGCGAAGCTGTTCGGCCAGCCGGGCGACGTCGTGCATCTGGGCGCGCCGCTCGCCGCATTCGAAGGAGAGGGCGACGAAGCCGATGCCGGCACCGTGGTCGGCCACATGGAGGTCGGCCAGCATGTGGTGCAGGAAGCGCCGGCGGCGCCTGGCGGCGGCATGGGTGCGGGTGTCGGCGTGATCAAGGCGATCCCGGCGGCGCGGGCGCTCGCGCGCAAGCTGGATGTCGATCTGGCGATGGTGACGCCATCGGGGCCGGAGGGTGTCATCACGGCGGCTGACGTGCAGCGCGTCGCGAAGGTCCTCGCCGAGCTCGGGCCGCCCGAAGTGCTGCGCGGCGTGCGGCGCGCGATGGCGCAGAACATGGCGCGCGCGCAGAGCGAAGTGGCGGCGGCGACCGTCATCGACGACGCCGACATCGATGCGTGGCCGCCGCATACCGATGTCACGATCCGGCTGATCCGCGCGCTGGTGGCAGGATGCCGTGCCGAACCGGGGCTCAACACATGGTTCGACGGACATGCGGGGCGGCGCCACGTGCTGGAGAAGATCGATCTTGGCATCGCAGTCGATCTGCCGGATGGCCTCTTCGTGCCGGTATTACGCGACGTCGCGCTCCGCGACCCAGCGGATCTGCGCGGCGGGCTCGACCGGATGCGTGCCGACATCCGGGCACGCAGGATTCCGCCGGAAGAACTGCGCGGCAATACGATCACGCTGTCGAATTTTGGAATGATCGCCGGTAAATATGCGGCTCCCGTGGTTGTGCCGCCCACTGTCGCGATTCTCGGAGCCGGGCGTATTCACGAGCAGGTCGTGGCGGCAGCCGGCGTTCCCGCCGTGCATCGGATCTTGCCGCTGAGTCTGACATTCGACCATCGGGTCGTCACGGGCGGTGAGGCGGCGCGTTTTCTCGCCGCGACGATTGCGGATCTGCAGATGGCGCTTTAGCCGTGCTCGCGTGTTCGGACGCTCTTGCATCGGCAGTATCGGATGGCTGACGATCCGCTGTCTCAGTGCCGTCCACGCTCCCGCCAATACGGGCTTCGCGTCGATGTGGTATCCGTCGAATGACAACGTCTATTTGCAGGAAATCGGAATGTGTGGTTCGCCGTTGGCCTGGCTCGGAAATGTGCCATCGGACTGAAGGCGGCCACAAGGAGACGTTGCCTTCATTCCAGGGCGCGTCGCCCTCGAAACGGAAACCGGCCGCTCGACGTTCGCGAATCATTGTCGAAGACTGATCCCGCGAGTCTCCGGTGAGAAAAAAGTTGCGACGAAGCTGATACCCGCTAGCAGAGCGATGTAGGTGGCAATCGGCCAGTACGCACCTTGTGCCCACGCGAGCAGTGCGGCCGCGATGAACGGCGCGATGCCACCCGACGCGACGGCGGCGAACTCCTTGCTGACGGCAATGCCCGTGTATCGATAGCGGGCATTGAACAGCTCAGGAAAATAGGCCCCTTGAATCCCATACATCCCGAACACGCCGACGCCGATCGCGACAGCCATACTGATCACGATCAGCACCGGGTCCCTCGTTGAGAACAGCCAGAAAGCCGGGAAAGCCCAAAGGCAGGTGAACAGCGCAACGAGGCGGTACATCAGCCGTCGGCCGAATCGATCAGACAGCCAGCCCATCATCGGAATAGTGAACACCGCAAGCGCCGCCGCGATCGTGAGCCCGATCGTGCCGATTGATTTGTCGACCAGCAGCACCTTGGTCAGATAGCTGAGCGCGAACACCTGATATAGGTAGGAAGAGCCGTTTTCGCCGACGCGCAGGCAAAACGCGACCAGCAACGTACCGCGTGCCTCCGACATCAGATCGCGAACCGGCCGTTTGCTCGCGTGCCCCGTTCTCTTGATCTCTTCGAATACCGGACTTTCCTTCACACGCATTCTGATCACAATACCCACGACGATCACCACCGCGCTGAACAAAAACGGGATGCGCCAGCCATAGCTGAGAAATTCGTCTTTCGGCAGGCGCTGGACGAGCGTGAAGATGCCGTTCGCGAGCAGAATGCCGACGATGCAGCCAGCAAAAGGCAATGCAGCATAGAAACCACGTCGGGCGGGTGGCGCGAATTCCGACACGATCAGCGAAGCGCCGGCCTGTTCGGCGCCCGCACCGAAGCCCTGTAGCAGACGCAAAGCGACGAGCAAGGCGGCCGCCCACACGCCGACCTCGTGCCAGGTGGGCAAAAGACCAATAAGAAACGTCGAACCTCCCATCAACAGCACTGTTGCAACGAGCACACTTTTGCGGCCGTACTTGTCGCCCAGCCAGCCAAAAAACAGGCCGCCGAACGGACGGGCGAAAAAGCCCGCGGCGTACGCTCCGAAGATCGCGAGCAGGCCTGCGGCCTTATCGAGTCCTGGAAAGAACAGATCCGAAAAGATGAGCGCCGAAGCAGTGCCGTAGATGCTGAAGTCGTACCACTCCATTGCGCTGCCGGCGACGCTTGCCGCGATCACGCGTCGAAGATCCTTTCCTGTCACGCTCGCGTCGGCATCGTTCACCGATGACTTTGGAACCGAAGAGGCTACCTGTGCTGTCATGCTTTGTCTCCAATCGGAACGCGTGTTACGCGAACCGTGTGTTAGTTATCGATACCCGCAACGACGCCGAGAAACTCGCGCATGCGACGGCGAGCCAGTTCGGGGCGAGTCAATACACCGGCGAAATCGGCTTTGCGGAACACCTCTGCGTAGTGCACGACGGATCGCGCCGACTGCATGCCTCCCGCCATCGAAAAATGACGCTGATGGCCATTGAGCCACGCGAGGAAAACGACGCCGGCCTTGTAATACTGAGTAGGCGCGGCGAACAGTTCGCGCGACAGCGCAACAGTCGGATCGATAAGCTGGCGATAAGATTCAGTATCGCCAGCGGCAAGCTTCGTCAATGCGCGCGATGCGACAGGCGCGATCGGGTCGAAGATGCCGAGCAGAGCATGCGAATGCCCGCTGCTGTCGCCCGCGATGAGTTCGCCGTAGTTGTAGTCGTCGCCGGTGAACATCACGACGCCCTTGGGCAACTGGGATCTGAGCTGACGCTCATACTCCGCATTGAGCAACGAAATCTTGATGCCCTCGATCCTGTCCTGATGAAGCCGGATGATGTCGAGCACGGTCGCCATCGCGGTCGCGACGTCGCGGCTGCCCCAGTAGCCGGACAGCGAAGCATCGAACGCATCGCCGAGCCAATGCAGCACGACCTTGTTGCGTGACGCGGAGATCACGGCGTCATAGACATGCTGGTAGTCTTCGGCGGAGCGCGCAGTTGCGCACAGCGCGCGGCTTGCCATCATGATTGGCCGCCCACCCGCCGATTCGATCACCTCGAACTGCTCCTTATAGCCCGCGACGATCTCGGAAAGTGTATGGCTACGGCTGCCGTCCAGATGATCGGTTCCCGCGCCGCACGCGAGATCCGCGCCGGGAATGCTGCGGGCGTGCGCGATGCTACGGCGGATCAGTTCAGCGGCTGTCGGCCAGCCGATGCCCATGCCGCGTTGCGCAGTATCCATCGCTTCGGCCACCTTGAATCCCAGGCCATACAGGTAGCTGCGAAATGCGAGCGTGGCGTCCCAGTCGACACAAGGCGTATCGCCCCATGGCTCGTACGCATGGGACGGATCGACGACGACGTGTGCCGCCGCATAGGCGATGCGGTTAAAAGTCGGTGCGGTGGACGGCGGAAGCTGGTCTTCCCGCTGCTGCATCGCGTATTCCAGGATTGTTCCTTCCGATGTCGGCAGTTTGATCTTCATACGTTCCTCTCAATGTTGAGGGTTGAATGATCATGTCGGCGGCCTTTTCCGCAACCATGATCGTCGGCGCATTCGTGTTGCATGAGGGCAAATAGGGCATGACGGACGCGTCGACGACTCTCAGCCCGTCCAGACCGATAACACGCAGATCCGGCGCGACGACGCTGTCGGGATCGTCGGAGCGTCCCATGCGGCAGGTGCCGACAGGGTGGTGGTCGGTCTTCGCATTGGCGCAGGCATATTCGAAGAGTTCCTGATCGGTGCTGACGCGTGGCCCGGGCAGAATTTCGCTTTGCACATAGCGCTTCATGGCGGGGGCACGCAAGATGTCACGCGCGAGCCGCAAGCCTTTGATTGCCATGTCGCGATCGTATGGGTCGGACCAGTAGTCAGGGTCGAGCAGCGGCGCGGCAGCAGGGTCCGCGCTGGCGAGACGGACCGAGCCACGCGAGCGGGGGCGAAGGTAAGCGGTATTTAGCGTGACACCGGCGTTGTTCAGTTTCGCCATGCCTGCTTCGATACCGGAGCCTAGGCCGAGGTGAAACTGGATGTCGGGCGAGCGGTCGCGTGCGTCGCGGTCCGCATACCAGAAGCCGCCCGTTTCGAAGAGACTCGATGCAACCGGGCCTTTCTTCAGCAACAGATATTGCAGGCCGGCCCATGCAGCGTTGTGCAGCTTGTTGTACTTGTCGTAGGTATGATCTCCCGTGCATTCGGCGATGACGAAGAGGTCGAGGTGATCCTGCAGATTCGAGCCGACACCTCTAAGGTCGTGGATGGGCTTGATGCCAACGGACCTGAGATGATCGGCGGGACCGATGCCCGACTGCATCAACAGTTTCGGCGAACCGATCGCGCCCGACGAGACGATCACCTCACGCGACGCCCGCACGATCTGCGGGTCGCTGCTATCGCCAATCACGTATTCGACGCCTGCTGCGCGGCTCCCCTCGACGATCACGCGCAACGTTCGCGCCTGCATCGTGACAGTCAGATTGGGGCGCCCAAGCACGGGTCTGATAAAGCCCGCGGCCGCCGATGACCGCCGCGCATCCAGCTGCGTCAGCTGGTAATAGCCGAGGCCTTCCTGACTCGCACCATTGAAGTCCGGATTGAATGGAATACCGAGTTCCTGTCCCGCCTGAAAGAACGCTTCGCAGATCGGCAGTGGGCTGATCGGATTCGATACGCCGAGCGGGCCGCCGTAGCTGTGATATTCGTTCGCGAAGCGCTGGTTGTTCTCAGACTTCTTGAAATAGGGCAGCACGTCGCGATAAGACCAGCCCGTTGCGCCCGCTTTCTGTTCCCAGTCGTCATAGTCGGCGGGGACGCCGCGCGTGTAAATCTGCGCATTGATCGACGAGCCGCCGCCGATCACTTTCGCTTGCGTGAAGCGCAACACGCGATTATTCAGATGCTTTTGCGGCACGGTGAACCAGCCCCACGAGCCGATGCCGCGTGTCATCTTCGCGAAGCCCGCGGGCATCGAGAAGAACGGGTGGCGATCGGAACCGCCTGCTTCGAGCAGCAGGACCTTGATCGAGGGATCAGCGCTCAGGCGATTGGCCAATACACAACCGGCCGAGCCGCCGCCCACGATCACGTAGTCATATGTCGTCGTTTTCATGGCAGTCGACTCAGAATGCGGGGATGGACAGACCGCCATCCACGTTGACCACGCTGCCCGTCGCGAAGGGCAGCAAACCGTCGGCAAGCGTCGCGACCGCCTGGCCCACTTCGTCGCTCTCGCCCCAGCGACCGGCGGGCACCAGGCCCTCACGGAAGCGCGCTTCATATTTCTCCGCGACGCCTGATGTCATCGGCGTGCGGATGATGCCTGGTCGCACTTCGAACACGCCGACATTTGCGCCCGCAAGCCGCAATGCAAACAGGCGCGTCATCATCGGCAGCGCGGATTTAGACAGGCAGTACTCGGCCCGCTCGGGCGATGCCATGTCTGCCGACACCGACGAAACCGTCACGATCGAGCGAGCGCTGTTCGAGCTCGTCGAACTCATGTGGCGAGCGACCGCCTGAGTCATGAAGAACGTGCCGCGCAGATTGACATCCAGCACGGAGTCGAACGCTTGCGGCGACACGTCGAGCAGATCGCCGCGGCTCGGTGAACCGATGCCTGCGTTGTTGACAAGACATTCGATACTTCCCTTGAAACGCACGGCTTCTTCGACCACGCTTGCATGCGAAGCGACGTCGCTGAGATCGCTCTGAATAAACAACGCGTCCTGGCCTTCGTCGCGAATGAGCGCGCAGGTCGTCGTGGCGTCCTCGTCCTTCACGACATCCGTCAGCACGATGTCGAAACCGCGCCGCGCGAGGGCGACGCAGATCGACCGGCCGATGCCGCGTCGCGCACCCGTTACCAGTGCGGCAGGAAACTTTCCAGCTATCTTGCTCATGGCTACACCATCCGTCGTTGCGCTGGGGGCTCAGTGAATCCGGACTTCCGTGTCGGCGTCGAACAGCACGAGCTTCGACAGATCGACGCGCAATTCGCACTGTTCGCCGGACACGTGCGGCATGTCGGCGCCGAGTCGCGCGGAGACCTCCATCCCGCCGAGATCGAGCACGGCAAGCGTGTCGGGGCCAGTCGGTTCAAGGACACTGATCGTGACCGGCACGGTGCGCAACGCCGATGCGGCGCGCTCGTTCTCTACGCCGATCGCTTCGGGGCGCAGCCCCGCGAGCACCGTCTTGCCGACGTAGCGGTCGACGGCAGCCGGTTGCGGCGGCAACGCGAGATCGATCGCCTTCTGGCCTTCGCCCACTTTCAGGTGCAGCCCGCCATTCGCGCGCTCGATGCTCGCCGGAATCAGGTTCATCGACGGCGAACCCATGAAGGTCGCGACGAATGTGTTAGCGGGCGTGTTGTAAACTTCGGCCGGCGTGCCGAGTTGTTGCAGTACGCCGCCCTTCATCACCGCGATACGCGTGGCGAGCGTCATCGCTTCGATCTGGTCATGCGTGACGTAGACGATGGTTGCGCCCAGGCGCTGGTGCAGCTTCTTGATCTCGGTGCGCATGTCGACGCGAAGTTTTGCATCGAGATTCGACAACGGTTCGTCGAACAGAAAGATCTTGGGATGACGCACCAGCGCGCGGCCCATTGCGACCCGTTGACGCTGCCCACCCGACAGCTGGCCTGGACGCCGATCGAGCAGGTGCTCAATCTGCAGTAGACGGGCGGCGTCTTGTACAGCTTTCTCGCGCTCAGGCTTCGATACCTTGCGCATTTCCAGACCGAAGCTGATGTTCTGCCCGACGGACATGTTCGGATACAGCGCATAGCTCTGAAAAACCATCGCGATGTCGCGTTCGCTCGGATGCAGGTCGTTGACCTTGTCGTTGCCGATGCGGATCTCGCCGCCCGAGAGCGTGTCGAGTCCGGCAATCAGCGAGAGGAGCGTCGATTTTCCGCAGCCCGATGGTCCGACGAGGACGAGAAAATCGCCATCTTCAACATCGATGTTGATCTCCTTGAGGATTTCGGTCGAGCCGTAGGCTTTGCGAACATTGGATACGTGCAGAGAAGACATGATTTACCCCTTGACCGAACCGGCCATCAGACCGCGTACGAAGTAGCGACCACCGATTACATAGACGAGCAGTGTCGGCAGTGCGGCGATCATGGCCGTGGCCATGTTGACGTTGTATTCCTTGATGCCGGTCGACGTGTTCACGATGTTGTTCAGCGCGACGGTGATGGGCGCCGTACTGCCCGTCGTGAATGAAGCGCCGAACAGGAAGTCGTTCCAGATATTCGTGAACTGCCAGATCACCGTGACCGTGATGATGGGCACCGAGTTGGGAAGCAGGATGCGAAAGAAGATACGGAAGAAGCGCGCACCGTCGATCATCGCGGCTTTTACGAGTTCATCGGGAAACGCAATGTAGTAGTTGCGGAAGTAAAGCGTCGTGAAGCACAGGCCATAGACGACATGCACGAACACGAGGCCGCTGATCGATTGCGCAAGGCCGACCTTGCCGAGGAACGACGCCATCGGAATCAGCACGATCTGGAACGGGATGAAGCATCCGAACAGGATCAGGCCGAACAGCAGGTTGTCGCCCCTGAAGCGCCATTTGGTTAGTACGTAGCCGTTCAATGCGCCGAGCAGGGTGGAGATCGCAACGGCAGAGAAGACCATCCGGAAGGAATTCCAGAAGAAGCCTTTTACACCGGAGCATTCGAGTCCCACGCAGGCCGAGCCCCACGCCTTCTGCCACGCTTCGACCGTCCACTGGTGGGGCAGCGCGAGGATATTGCCCGAATAGACTTCGGGCAGCGACTTGAACGATGTCAGCAACATCACGAGAAGCGGTACGAGATAAACCACGGCCACAATCGCCAGCAGCGAATAAATGACGATCCGTGAGACGTAGTTATGCTTGCCCACCACCATCTGTGGTGAGTCCCATGTCCTGGTAGCCATTGTTGTCTCCTAAAGGCTAACGGTTGAGTTCAATGGCCACCGCTCTTCCGGCGGGGTCTCATTTCTGAGTAGAGGTAGGGCACCATGATGGCGGCCACAGTGCAGAGCATCATCACCGCGCTTGCCGCACCCATGCCGAGTTCGTTGCGAGTGAAGGTGAACGAGTACATGAACGTGGACGGCAGTTCGGTCGAGTAGCCGGGACCAGCGCCCGTCAATGCAATGACAAGTTCATAGCTTTTGACCGCGAGGTGCACGAGAATCACGAACGCCGATATGAAGGCCGGCCGAAGCTGCGGAATGATGATGCGGCGATAGACGGCCGGCATGCGTGCGCCGTCGATCGACGCGGCCTTGATCTGCTCCTGGTCGATGCCGCGCAATCCAGCCAGAAACATCGCCATCACGAAGCCGGACGCCTGCCAGACAGCGGCGATGACGACGGTATATATCGCCATGTCGTCGTTGATGATCCAGTCGAACTGGAAACTCGTCCAACCCCAGTCATGGAACAGCTTGGTGAGGCCAAGTCCCGGATTGAGAATCCATTTCCATGCGGTGCCCGTCACGATGAACGAGAGCGCCATCGGATAAAGGAAGAGTGCCCGCAATCCGCCTTCAGCGCGAATCCGCTGATCGAGCAGAATCGCGAGACCGAGGCCGATCCCCATGCACAGCACGACATAGAGCGATGCGTAGATGCCGAGGTTGCCGATCGCCACATGCCAGCGCGGGTGCTCCCACACGCGGCCGTACTGGAGCAGACCAGCCCAGTGGAAGTTCGCAAAGGCGCGTGAACGGGTGAACGAGAGCACCGTTGTCCACGCGATAAAGCCGTAGACGAAGATCAGCGTGATGATCAGCGTCGGGCCGAGTACGATCTTGGGCAGAACCGCTTCGAAGCGGTTTCGCAACGACGATCGCTTTTGCGTCGGGCTGTGGCCCGAACCGTTGTTCAGATCTTCAAGCGTGGTCGCCCCGTGGGCGCGATTGTGCAATAGCATGGCAACACCTACCGTCGGAGATGACGGGCCTCGCGGACAGCGGCTTTGATGCCGCGTCCGCATGAGGACCATTTGGCTTACTGCGAGTTCTTCACTGCCGCGACGAGCGCCTTCACGGCATCCGCAGACGACTGGTTCGAATTGAAGAAGTGCGTGACGACGTCATAGACGGCGTTCTTCGGACCATCGGGCATCGCATGTCCGTGCGCGAAACTACCCACCATCGAGTCGGACTTGATCGCAGCGCGCATGTCGTTCATCGACTTCTTGCCGCATTCGTCGAAGCCGTCCTGTGGCACATCCAGCCGCGCAGGAATCGATCCTTTGAGCTGGTTGAATTTCGCCTGTACGCCTTTGTCCATGATGGTCGACGCAAACGCATACTCGCCTGGAAGACTTGCGTCGCCCTTCTTGAAGCCCGCGAATTGATCGGTGTTGAAGATGAAGTCGCCGTCTGTTCCCGGATAGTTGAAGCAGAGGTAGTCGACGTTCGGCTGCTTGCCGGCCGATGCAAACTCGCCCTTGGCCCAGTCGCCCATGATCTGCATCGCGGCCTTACCGTTGATCACCATCGACGTGGCGAGATTCCAGTCGCGGCCCGGGAAGTTTGGATCAACCATGCCGCGCAACGCGCGCATCTGGTCGAAGGCTTTTTCCATCGTCTTCGAGCCGAGCGCGCCCGGGTCCAGTTTGACGAGCGCCTGCTGATAGAACTTCGGGCCGCCCGCGGACATCACGGCGCTGTCGAAGATCGTCGCTTCCTGCCACGCCTGGCCACCGTGGGCGAGCGGAACGTAGCCCGCTTTGCGGATCTTGTCGGCATCGGCAACGAGTTCGTCGAAAGTCTTCGGAGGCGTGAGCTTCAACTGATCGAAGATCTTCTTGTTCGCCCATATCCAGTTTGTGCGGTGCACATCGACAGGCGCGGCGACCCAGTGACCATCGACTTTCGAAAACTTCTGGATCGGCACAGGAACGAGCTTGTCCCAGCCTTCCTTCGATGCGACGGCATCGAGGTTCTGGAGATAATCCTCCTGCGCATATTCGGGGATGGTGAAGCCGAGCATCTGAATCGCATCAGGCGGATTGCCCGATGCGACGCGCGCTTTCAGTACGGTGCGCGCGGCTTCGCCTCCGCCGCCCGCGATCGGGCTGTCCTTCCATGCATAGCCCTTTTTTTTCAGGCCGTCCTTGAGGACACCAAGTGCCTTCGCTTCGCCGCCGGAAGTCCACCAGTGCATGACTTCGACGGTTTTCGTGTCGGCCGCGTTAGCGGACAGCGCGTGGCAGGCAACGAGGCCGACTGCAATTGCAGCAATACGCTTCTTGAACATTTTTGTCTCCTTGATGACGCTCTCTTGGCGGGCTTTCTTGTGGACCCCACGGCGGGCATGCAGTGGTGTGATCTGGGTGGATTCGTGGTCAGGCGGCTGGGCGCGGCAGCCACCAGTTCTTGCGCTCTCCGATGTGAAGCTGGATCGTCTTCGTTTCCGTGTAGTCCTCGACGGCCTGCTTGCCGAGTTCGCGTCCCACGCCGCTCGACTTGAAGCCGCCGAACGGCAGTTCGGGATAGCCGTCGAGGAAGGTGTTGACCCACACCGTGCCCGCATCGACGCCGCGTGCAACGGTCAGGCATGTGTTGATGTCGTTGCTCCAGACAGCGGCGGAGAGTCCATAGGCTGTGTCGTTGGCGATGTCGATCGCGCGCTGTGTGTCGGAGAAGGGGATGATCGCGAGCACAGGGCCGAAGATTTCTTCGCGGGCGATGCTCATGTCGGGCGCGACATCGCTGATGACCGTCGGCTCCAGATAAAGGCCGTTCGCGACATAGCGTTTGCCGCCCAGGCGCAGGCGCGCGCCTGCCGCGACGCCCTTGTCGATGTTGCCGAGAATCTCGACCAGCTGGTTCTCGCTGACGATCGCGCCGATCTTGCATTCAGGATGCAGCGGATCGCCAACAGGCACCTGACGCGCCCGCTCGACGACCGCCTGCGCAAAGCGCTCCGCAATCGATTCGTGCACGAGCACGCGGCTGCCGCTGTTGCAGCATTCCCCGGCGTTGAAGTACACGCCGAATACGACGGCATCGACCATCGCGTCCCAGTCGCAATCGGGGAAGACGATCTGCGGATTCTTGCCACCGAGTTCGAGCGCAACCTTCTTCAGCTTCTTCGATGCGAGCCCGCCGAGCAGGCTGCCGACGCGCGTCGAACCGGTGAACGACAGCATGTCGATGGCGTCGTGCTCGGCGAGCGGCTGTCCGACGGACGGACCTTTACCCGTCACCACGTTGACGACGCCCGCCGGCACGCCGGCCTGTTCGAGAATCTCCATCAGCATGACGGTCGTGCTCGACGTCAGCTCACTTGGCTTGACGACGCACGTGCAGCCTGCCGCGAGTGCAAACGGCAGCTTCTGTGAAAGAATCCACAGCGGGAAATTCCAGGGCGTGATCAGTCCGACGACGCCGATCGGCTGGCGCAGCACGATGCCGAGCATGTCTTCGCCGAGCGTGTCGTAGGCGTCGCCGCTTGTCGTGCGGGCAAGGCTCGCTGCGTATTGCCAGAGATCGACGCAACCGGAGACTTCGCCGCGCGCCTGCGCAAGCGGCTTGCCCGTTTCGAGCGATTCAAGCAGCGACATCTCGTCGACGCGCGCCTTGATCCCATCAGCGATCGCGAGAAGGATGCGCGCACGTTCCGCGCCCTTGAGCTTTGGCCACGGACCGTGACGGAAGGCGACATCGGCGGCCTTGATGGCCTGCTCGACGTCTGCGGGCGTCGCTTCAGGGAACGAGCTGACAACATGGCCATGCGCGGGACTGTGCCGCTCGAAGCGTTGCTTGTCCGTTGATTCCGTCCACGCTCCGTCGATATACATGCGGCCGTTGAAGGCTTCGTGCGCAGTTGTTTTATCGCTTGTCAGAAGCACAGTTGCAGCTGGAATTGCAGTGTCGTACGTCATCTCATTGACCCTCGTATTGCGCCGGGCGCCGTTCACGGAAACTGGTCATGCCTTCGCGGGCGTCGTGCGTCGACGCGGACAATGCGCCCGCCATGGCTTCCAGGGTTGCACCGGCTCCGAATCCGGAGGCGGCGTTGATCAGTTGTTTCGTCAGTTGTACGGAGACGGGGGCGAGCGTCGCGATCTTTTCGGCAATGGCGATAGCTGCGGTAACCGCCTCTTTCGGCGTGGAGATTTCGTCAATCAGGCCGATGGCGTAGGCGCGTTGCGCATCGATGCGCCGCGCGGTGAGCGCAAGCGATTTCACGTGGCTCGGACCAACCAGCGAAACCAGACGTTGCGTGCCGGACCAGCCCGGGCAGGTCGCGATGCTGGCTTCGGGCAGCGCGAACGTGGCAGCCGGGTCGGCAACCCGCACATCCGCGACTGCGGCCAGTTCGAGGCCACCGCCGAAAGCGGGACCGTTGATCGCCGCGACTACGGGCAGACGCAACGCTGCCCAGCGGTCGAAAATGCGATGACCGCGCGAGACCCATACGCGCCACATGTCGAGCGGCGCAAGTGCCGACCACTGGTTGATGTCAGCGCCCACGCAGAATGCGCGCTCACCTGCACCTGTCAGCACGACGGCGCGCACGCCTGCGTCCGATTCGAGTTGCGCCGCAGCGGCTTCGAGTTGTTCGAGCATCTCCGGCGTCAGCGCATTGAGCTTGTCTGGCCGGTTGAGCGTGACGACTGCAACGGCGTTCGTCTTCTCGATCTGGATCAGTTGCCGATCAGCCATGGCGAGCCTCCTTCAGCTTCAGACCGAACGGAGCGTCCGTGAAAATGGCCGCATCCATCGTCTTCAGGGAAGGGGAGACGGCCAGCTCGAAATCGCATTGATCGAGCACATCCTTTTGCAGAGCGATGCCCGGTGCGATCTCGATCACTTCGAGGCCGGCCTCACCGAGCCGGATCACGCAGCGTTCCGTGACGTACAGCGCTTCCTGATTGCGCTGTCGACCCATGCGACCACTGAACGTCACGTGGTCCACGTCGGCAATGAACTTCTTCTTGCCTTCCTTCACGATCTTCAGCTGTCCATCGCCGACTTCGATCTTGGCGCCCGCCGTGAAATAGCCGCTAAAGACCACACGTTTTGCATGCGTCGTGATGTCGATGAAGCCGCCACATCCCGCAGTGAGATACGGCTTGCTCGGCAGCTTCGACACATTCACGTTGCCGAAGCGGTCCACCTGCAGGAACGACAGCAGCGATACATCGAAACCGCCGCCCTGGAAGTACACGAATTGCGAAGGCGAAGGCATGATTGCGTCGGCATTGCCTGAGCATCCGAAGGCGAAACCAAGCAGCGGCACGCCGCCGACCGCGCCTTGTTCGATGACCCACGTCACGTCGTCGCGATAGCCTTCTTCGAGCAGGATGCGCGGCACGTTCGCGGAGATGCCGAAGCCCAGATTCACCGCATCGTTCTGCGCAAGTTCCAGCGCCGCGCGCCGTGCGATGACCTTGTCCGTGTGCCACTCGGCGAAGGCGAATGCGCTATCCGGCAGCTTCACTTCGCCGCTGATTTCCGGGTCGTATTCGATCTGTGTCGTCTGTTTCTGCTCGGGATCGACGACCACGTAGTCGACGAGATTGCACGGAATGTGCACCTGCTGCGTATGCAGCGAACCGGCCTTCACAACGCGTTTCACTTGCGCGATCACAATGCCGCCGTTATTGCGCGCGGCCAGCGCCTGGTCGCGTCCACCGAGCAGTGCGCCTTCGTGTTCGAACGACAGGTTGCCGCGTTCATCGGCTGTCGTTGCACGCACGATTGAGACGCGCGGCACGAAGTTTTTGTAGTGCAGCCACTCGTCACCTGCGAACGTGACTTTTTCGACGATCGGATGGTCGGCGGCCTGCGCGTTCATTGCTCCGCCCTGGCGGTCGGGGTCGACGTAAGTGTCGAGTCCAACCTTGGTCAGCACGCCGGGACGCTTCGCCGCGACTTCGCGATGCATGTCGAACAACACGCCGCTCGGCAGGTTGTACGCGCGGATGTCATTGTCAGTGATGAGATGCCAGATATCGGGCATCGGCAGACTCGAAGGGCCGCTCGGAAATGAGCCGGCGATGATCGTCTGGATCAAGCCTTTCTTCGCGATGTGGTCGATGCCCTTGATGCCGTACATATCGCCGGCCGCGATCGGATGCAGCATCGTCAGATTGCGCGGGTGGTCTTGTTCCGCGAAGCGGGCGCCGATGGCGGCGAGCATCGCGTCGGGACAGCCCAGACCGCTCGATGAACTCACGGTGACGATGTCGTCATCGTTGATCAGGCTCGCTGCGTGAGCCAATGAAACAACCTTGCTGGAACGCACAGTCAATCTCCTCAAACTTTTATTCGGCAAAACGCGACGGCACCGTGACGTGTCCGCCTGCCTCGGCGGACTTCACGAGCGACAGCGCGGCGACGAGCGAGCGGTAGCCGTCGATACCCGTAGCGGCGGGCTCTTGCTCTTCAAAAATGGAGCGGTGGAATTGCGCGACGGCGACGCGATACAGGTCGCGATGTTCGACTTCGATTTCCCGCGTGCCCTCTGCCGAGCGCAGCGTGATCTCGCCGGTCGGGCGCTGCGTCATCACGTCCCTGGCGAAGAGGGAACCGGCCGTGCCGTGAATTTCGAGCCCCGTGGGCGCGTACGGCACGGTGAAGGCATCGTGGAGTTGTGCGAGCACGCCGTTCCTGAAGCGCACGATTGCCATCACGCCGTCTGCGAGTCCCGCCGTCGACATCGTTCCCGCCGAGGTCATTGCGCTGACTTCAACTGGCTCGTCGTCGAGCAGGAAGCGCAGCGTGTCGATGTCATGAACGGAGATGTCGAGAATCACGCCGCCACCAGCATCGGGCCGCTCGATACGCCAGCCGCGCAGATGCGGCGGCAAAGAGACCGCGTGGAAGACACGCACGAAGAGGGGCGTGCCGACGGCGCCCGCGCGAATGAGTTCGCGCATCTTCCGGTGGGTCGCCGCGCAACGCAGATGATGGTTCGTGCCGAGCTTCACGCCGTGTGACGCGCACGCCTCGATCATTTGCGCAGCATCGTCTTCCGTTAGCGCGAGGGGTTTTTCACACAGCACGTGCTTGCCGGCTTTCGCCGCCGCGAGCACTTGCGGCAGATGTTTCTCGTTGGTGCTGCTGATGTAGACGGCGGTGATGCCCGGGTCCGCGAGTACTGCGTCGAGGTCCGCCGAGTGTGACGGGATGGCGTGCTTTTCAGCGAACGCGCGTGCGCGCTCCGCGTTGCCACTGACCACCGTGGCGATCTCGCCGTCCGGCTGGGAACGGAAGGCTTCTACCATCCATTCGTCGGCGATGGTGCTGGCGCCGATCAGCGCCCAGCGGACTGTTGCTGTCATGTGTCTCTCCATTGGAACGTTCCAATTTCTATTCGTTGGATCGTTCCAACAAACTGTAGTAGACTGATTTCACGCTGTCAAACACTTTTTGGAACGTTCCAATTGTGCGAAGCAACATGAAACCCGGTCCGACCATACAGGACATAGCCGCCGCCGCTGGCGTATCGAAGTCGACGGTGTCGCTCGTTCTGCAGGAAAGTCCACGTATCAAGGCCGAGACCGCGCAAAAGGTGCGCGAGGCAGCTCGCGCGCTCGGTTATGTGTACAACCGCGGGGCGGCCACCCTGCGAGGAAGGCGCAGCACGACCGTCGGGATGGTGATCAACGATCTGACAAATCCTTTTTTTGTGGAATTGCTGGTGGCAATCGAGCGCGTGCTTGCCCACGCCGGGTATACGACGCTCATGGCGCACACTGCCGAGAGCCTCGAAACTCAGACGAGGGTTCTGAGATCCATGCGCGAGCAGAATGTCGCTGGCTTGATCATGTCTCCTGCGCTGGGGACGCCGGATGAGTTGCCTGCCGAAATTCAGTCGTGGGGAATTCCGCTCGTGCTCGTCATGCGTCCGATGGGGCCCGACGTCGATACCATCGGTGTCGACAACAGCTATGGATTTGCGCTGGCTACCGAGCACCTGATTGGGCAAGGACATGCGCGCATCGCTTTCGCTGGCAACCGGAAGGGGTATGCGGTCGCTAATCAACGCAGGCAGGGCTACCTGTCGGCCATGAAGAAGCACTCACTGCCCGTCGACGATGACTGGATCGTCGATGTCACTTTGACGCCGGAAGGTGGGCGTGACGCGGTCCGTGCGATCTTTGACATGAAGCCGCGGCCGACGGCCGTGGTTTGCTACAACGATCAGGTTGCAATCGGCGTGCTGCACGAACTCGACAGAATGGGGAAGCGCGCGGGTAAGGCTCTGGCGGTCGTCGGCTGTGACAACGTCGTCGCAGCTGAACATACAAATCCGCCTTTGACGACCTTGTTCGCGGGCGCGGACAAGCTTGGTACCATTGCAAGCGAGACATTGCTGGCCCGGTTGGGCGAGACATCTGAAGATCAGAAGCCGCCGGTGCAATACTTCGCGGTGCCTGAACTCGTGGTCAGGGAGTCGAGCATCGGCGCCGGGGCACCTCACGTCAACGCGGCGATAAAAGCGCGGCGAAAGCATGTGGATGTTGCTGGATGATCAGCGGGGCTGATACGCCCGGCTTTCGATGAAGGTGGAATGCCAGGAGCCGAAAGTATCGGTTCCTGTCGGGCTGCTCATAACAGCTTATGAGACATTCGATTGCAACGGACGAATGGCTCTTGAGGGTCAAGATGCGTCCGCCGCGTGGGACAGGAGCCGGCCCAGTTCGAGTCATCTAAACGCGGTTTGCGAGTGGCCGTTCCAGCGACGATAAAAGACAGTCACCCCTGACGTTCCGGAATGCGCAACCCGACGGGTTGCGCATTCCGGTGCGAGTGGTCTGCGCGCTGATGTCTCTTCGTTGATCGACCGCTCAACGGAACGGCTAGTGGGTTGAGAATACCGAAATTCCACCGGTGGGGAATCCCGCCGCGCCGCCCTGAAAGGGCACGTAGACCTGCCCGAGCGTGCTGTCGATGGCAACCGAATGCGCGCCTGTGCCCACAGGAATCGCAAGAAGCAGCTGCCGCGACGTTCCATCGACGACGCCCATCTGCGGATTAAATCCCGAAGCGGCAGCGGTGCCTCCCGTCACGAAGTGCCGGGCAGGCAGGAAGTAGCGGTTGGAAGTCGGATCGTAATTGACCTGGTCCACTCCGCCAAACGGCAGGGTGGCGTGGATTGCGCCACTTGCGCGATCCATGATCAGCGAGATGAGCGGATTCCCGGCAGGCGGATCGCATCCAATGAGCACGTCGTTGTTCGGGCCCAGCACGATTCCGGTCGGTCCGCACTTTCCTAGCGGAAACGATTTGCCGACAGCAGGATTCCCAGCCGCCGCCGAGCTCGCGGTGATGACATCGAGCTCCCCAGCGGGATTGGCGGCGGTCCCGTCATTGTTGATCAAAAAACTCTTCGAGGCGGGATCATATACGCATGCTTCCAGTCCCGACGAACCATTGAAAGCAAGCTTTGCCACCGCCGTTTGCGTCAGTGTCGAAATGAACGTGACGAACGGCGGCGAGTCTCCGGGACTCGCGTACATCACGAGATGATCGTCGGGATCGTAGCAGCCTTCATCGACCCGCGACCCGGAACTACTGATGACTATCGTGTTGACCGTCTTTTGCGCATCCGTATCGATCACCTTGATCGAGTCGACGTCGCCGACGTAGATCGTATGCGTGCCGGTGATACCCACAATTCCATCGGGCCCGGACTCGTCCGTCGTCGCGCCAGCGCCGGTGAACGGGCCGGGAATCTGCGCGATCAATGTGTTCGATTTAGTGTCCACGACATCGACGGCCTTGCTATTCCGGTCGGAAAGAAAGTACTTGCCGGCCTCGACGTAGCCGATGTCGAAACTGAATGGTGGGCTCGAGGCATTGGGCACAGCAATGTTGGTCAGCAGCTTCGGCGGTGTTGGGGCGACGCTGCTGCTGTTATCTCCACCTCCACAACCGGCCAAAGCTGCAGAAAGCAGCAATAGGGTCATCAATCGGCTTTGCATCGAACTGTCTCCTTTCGTTTTAAAGTCCCGACGGTCGATCAAGGGATCGACCTGAGTACTGGAATGTGTTCGTCAGATTTGTTGATCGACGCTGGTCGACACCAGTGGTGTGACGGAGCCGCACCTTGACGTGATGCTGGTTAGCGAAAGTCAACCAATGATTTCCCCAACGCTCGTGGGGAGATGTTTATCCAGGGGAGTAGCCAGGTTCTGTCCGGACGCGTGCTTCACAAACGCCTGCATCAGGGCTGTAGACCGGGTGTATGGCGCAACAATGGCGGTATGACGGAAAATCGAAAAGTAAATCTTATTTATGATCTACATTCCGTTCGCGCTATAGGCGTAATTGATCTGAAACATCAATGGCGTAATTCCCTGCGAATTATGTAATGTTTCACAAGGCGCGATATCGCTTTCGGCTACAGCGAGGCGGGGTCAGGGTGGATCATTGGTGCGGCGCGGCATGCGTTCATCGCTCGATTTTCCCTACGCTGACGGGACAGCGGGAAATATCCACGTGAAGAAATTGTGCGCTTTTTTATCTGGAAAATAATCTCACCAGAGGCTGACATAAAGAAGCTGAATAAATTTATATGTAAAGTGGGGTTATCTTCTGGAAAGCCAGGATGCTATCGCCGGTTGATGCAACTTCCGCAGAATCGCGGCAAGAGGATGAACGCGACGGCGACGAGGGGTAACGCAACCTGCCGCGCCCATGTTGGCGGAGGCGTGGGCATGGGCGGTTGGCATGCGCCAGAACGCATCTCGATCAGGGTTAACCCATTCGAAACGATGTGGCAAAGCACATACAGTTCTTTTACATACCAACCAGCTTCAGACGCGGGGGCATCTCCAGGGAGTCTCCGGCGGTGTTTCCTCAGTTCCACGAGCGCAAAGGAGATGACAAATGGAAATCCGCGATCCTTCCCCCGGCCTCTACAACGAAGATCTCGCGCCCGCCAGGCGGCGCAACTGGGGTGCCTTCAGCATCTTCAACGTCTGGACCTCGGACGTGCACAGCCTCTGGGGCTACTACCTCGCCGCCAGCCTGTTCCTGCTGTGCGGCAGCTTTATCAACTTTGTGCTCGCGATCGGGCTCGGCTCGCTGGTGATCTTCGCGCTGATGAACCTGATCGGCTACGCCGGCGAGAAAACCGGCGTGCCTTACCCGGTGCTGGCGCGCGCCTCCTTCGGCGTGTGGGGCGCCAACCTGGCGGCGCTGGTGCGCGCCGTGGTGGCCTGCTTCTGGTACGGCGCGCAGACGGCAGCGGCTTCGGGCGCGGTGGTCGCGTTGCTGATCCGCAGCGACAGCCTGATGGCGTTCTACAAGAGCACGCACTTCCTCGGCCACTCGGGACTGGAGGTGATCTGCTACGTGATCATCTGGGCGCTGCAGCTGCTCATCATCCAGAAGGGCATGGAGACGGTGCGCAGATTCCAGGACTGGGCCGGTCCGGCGGTGTGGGTTGCGATGCTGATCCTGGCGATCGGCCTGTGCGTCAAGGCCGGCGGCTTCTCGTTCACCCATGGCATTCCGATGAACGTGCTGCTCGAGAAGACCAGGGACGCCGGCGTCAGCGGCGAGCCAGGCTCGTTCTGGGCGCTGATGGCAGTGGGCGCGACCTGGATCACCTACTTCGCGGCGCTATACCTGAACTTTTGCGACTTCTCGCGCTATGCGAAAAACCGCGACGCAGTGAAGAAAGGAAATCTGTGGGGCCTGCCGGTCAACCTGATCGCGTTCTCGCTGGTCGCCGGCGTCACCACCATCGCCGCCTTCAAGGTGTACGGCGAAGTGCTGCTCCACCCCGAACAGATCTCGGCCAAGTTCGATAGCTGGGTGCTGGCACTCATCGCGGCGCTGACCTTCGCAGTCGCCACGCTGGGCATTAACGTGGTGGCCAATTTCGTCTCGGCCTCGTTCGACATCTCCAACGTGTTCCCCAAGCTGATCAGCTTCAAGAAGGGCGGCTACATCGCCGCGGCTATCGCGCTGGTGCTCTACCCGTTCGCGCCGTGGGAAGGTAACGCCGCGCACTTCGTCAACGCCATCGGCGCGACGATGGGCCCGCTGCTGGGGGTCATCCTGGTGGACTACTATCTGGTGGCCAAGGGCAACATCAACGTCGCGGCGCTCTACGAGGAGCACGGCGAGTACCGCTACGAGGGCGGCTGGAACGTCAACGCGCTGACCGCAGCGGCGCTCGGCAGCGTGTTTTCAACCTTCCTGCCTAACTTCACCAACGTGCTGCCGCTTTGGTGGAATACCTATGGCTGGTTCTTCGGCGTGGTGATTGGTGGCGGCATGTACCTGATCATGGCGACGCTGCGGCCGCGTACCGCGATCACACCTACCCGCGCTTGAGGGTTCTCCTGGGGAGCGGGTAGGGGTGACAAAAGGCGCGGCGCATGGTGTTCGGGAATGTGCCTGCGCCTACGCTTTGTAACCGATCGCGCGCAACAGATCCTTACGCCATTGCACGTCTTCTTCGCCTTCGACGGCGAGCGGCGAGAATCCGTCAATGACGCCGAGGATGCCATGGCCCTGTTCCGTCTCGGCGACCAGAACCTGAGTGGGATTCGCCGTTGCGCAGAAAATCCGGCACACCTCGGGCACCGCTTTGATAGCGTTGAGAACGTTGACAGGAAAGTAACCATCGCCGAGGAAGATGAAGAAGCTGTGGCCCGCGGCAATGCTCATGGCGTTCCGGCACGCCATGTCGATCAGGTCCGCATCGGTGCCGGACCGGCGCACCAGGCGCTTGCCCGAAGCCTCGCAAAAGGCCAGGCCGAACTTGATGCCCGGAACGGTGCCGACTAACGCCTCGTGAATATCCTCGACGGATTTGATGAAGTGTGTTTGCCCGAGAATGAAGTTGGTCGTTTCGGGCTTGACGATTTCTACGGCGGACAATTGCATATCGGACCTCGTTCCTTTGCGGTCGTCAGGGCGCCAGTGAAGGGGCACTGACCACTGGCGAAAGTGACTTCGTCAATGTTCGCTATCAGCCGACCGGTTTGACCCATTCTCTAGCCTAATACGAACCCTTCATCGGCGAAAGCGCTGCCGGGAATCTGGTGAAATTTTCACGCTCGCAACGCACACGCATTCGAAACGTTGGTCGTTCGTCAGGAAAATTATTTCTCGCGCAATGGAATAGTTGCGCACCGGCGAGGTTTACCCTCGGTAACACTGCCTGGTCGCTGCCGGCCAGGCGTTCGATTTACGAGGCCCAACCCGCCAATCACGAGATCGCTATGAGTCACACAACGATTCAACCCGCCTGGGTGCGCATCGCACACTGGATTAACGCGTTCGCTGTCGTACTGATGGTGACAAGCGGCTGGCAGATCTACGACGCCTCGCCGATCTTTCCAGCCTTACAGTTTCCTTCGGCTATCACATTGGGTGGCTGGCTCGGCGGGGCCCTGCAATGGCATTTCGCGATCATGTGGATGCTGGTCGCGAATTTCCTCATCTACGTCGGGCTAAATATCGCTTCGGGACGTCTGCGCCGAAAACTGCTGCCGATCAGCTTCAGGTCACTTGCAACCGATCTCGTCGCCGCGCTGCGTGGCACGCTCGGGCATGAGGACCTCGCACGCTACAACGCGGTACAGAAATTCGCCTATCTCGTCGTCATCGTCGATATCGCGCTCGTGATCATGTCGGGACTGGCGGTATGGAAGTCGGTGCAGATCCCGCTGCTGCGCACGCTGATGGGCGGATACGACAATGCGCGCGTCGTGCATTTTGTTGCAATGAGCGTGCTGGTTGCGTTCTTCGTCGTGCACGTCGTCATGGTCGCACTGGTGCCGCGCTCGCTGCTTCTGATGATTCGTGGACGGTAACCATGACTTTTCGAAAAAGGGCTCAGAAACCCGATACGTTTCTTTCATATCAAGCTGAATCCATCATCAAGGATGCGCGCAACGAACTGAAAAATCCGGCACGCCGGCTGCTCGGCAAGCGAGTTCTCACGCTCGGCGGCATTGCGATGCTGTCAGGCTGCGATTTGTCCAATGACAAATCGGTGAACACCATGCTGCGCAGAATGTCGCTCTTCAACGACGACGTGCAGGCACTGCTGTTCAATCCGAACGAGATGGCCCCGACTTATCCGGCGTCGATGATCACACGGCCGTTTCCGTTCAATGCGTTCTACGGCATCGACGATGTGCCCGAAGTCGACGCCGCTGCGTACCGGCTCCAGGTGGGTGGCCTCGCGAACGGTAAGCGCGTCTGGACGCTCGACGAACTGCGCGCGTTGCCACAGGAAAGCCAGATCACGCGTCATATCTGCATCGAAGGATGGAGTGCCATCGGCCGATGGGGCGGCGTGCGTTTCTCCGATTTCCTGAAGCGCACGGGCGCGGACATCACGGCGAAGTACGTGTCGCTGCACTGTGCGGACAATTACTGGACCAGCATCGACATGCCGACTGCGTTGCATGCACAGACCCTGCTCACACTTACATACGACGGTCAGGTGTTGCCGCCGAAGTACGGCTTTCCGATGAAGCTGCGTATGCCGACCAAGCTCGGCTACAAGAATCCGAAGCATATCGTCGCGATCAGTGTGACGAACGAATATCCCGGCGGTTACTGGGAGAACCAGGGCTACAACTGGTTCGGCGGTTCCTGATGTGCGTTAGTCCATTCTCAACTCAACGGTCCTTTACGGAGCATCTATGTCTATCCGCTTGAAACTTGGCGTCACCCTGTCCGCGCTGGCTTTTGCCGGTGTCGCGCTCGCTCAGACGCCGGCAGTCAAACCGTCGCGCATTCGTGGCGATATCGTCTCGCTCGACGGCGACGTCCTGAAGGTGCATCGCCGTAGCGGTGACACTGTCTCGATCGAGCTTAAACCGACCATTGCCGTTTCGGCGGTCAAGGCCATGCAGCTTTCGGACATCAAGCCGGGCTCGTTCGTCGGCACGGCCACAACGACCGGCACTGACGGAAAGTTGACGGCTACCGAAGTCGTCGTCTTCCCGGAATCCGCGCGCGGCACGGGTGAAGGCCACTACGCCTGGGACCTCGGTCCGAACAGCACGATGACGAACGCGAACGTCGACACGGTTGTTCAGGGTACCAGCGGCCGGAACCTGAAGCTGTCGTACAAAGGCGGCGGCGATGAGGTGATCGTCCCGCCCAACGTACCCATCGTGACTTTCACGCCGGCCGCACGCAGCGACCTGACTCCGGGCAAGAAGGTGTTCGTGGTTGCGACGGCCGCATCGCAGAATGCTTTTGTCGCTCAGCGCGTGGTGGTCGAAAAGGATGGAGTCGCTCCGCCGATGTAAGCGGTTAGCTCGCATGGATGGGCCCGCCCGCTCACTTCAGGAATAAGGGCGAGGTGTTTGCCGCGATGGCGGGCCCGTGTCACGTTGCCGATGGAGATGCTCGTCGTGGCAATGTTCGATCGGAGTGAACCCGACCCGCCTGAGAGCGCGGGACCCTTTGCCAGCGCCTGCAACCGGGCCAGCTGCGGACAAGCATCTTTCAACCAGTGTCGTCTGAGGTGTTCAAAATTCGTTCAAAACCACCAACCCATTGAGAGGGACAGGCGGCCGGCCAGCGCTCGACTGCGCAATCTCACGACCGTCCGGGAGAAATGTTCGGAACCGCACGATACGTCTTACGCGTGCAGGCGTAGTCTCAGGATCATGTATTCTGGACGTAAGGTCCGCATCCCATCAGCCGCGACGGCGACTTGCAAAAAAAGAGCTGGCGCAACCAGCTGCCACCCAAGTCGGCCTTGTCCTCACTTGCCGAATAATCCAGCTGCCCAGAGTACTCAGATAGGAGCACCCGTTGAGCATCGGGCGCGGGTCAACACTTGGGCGATGATGAGATCTTCGCGCGCATTTCCTGGGCCGAGGTGATCGTGGGTTCGAAGGTCAAGCGGGAGAAGGACAGCGGCAGTTTCGCTGCGCGTTTGCTGCGCCACGTCCCGTTCTTGCTGATCCTCGCTTCGATCGGGCTGGTCGCGCAGGTTACGCTGCTCAGTCCGCGGCAACTGGCGTGGAACGCGTGGGCCTACTCGGAGTGGCTGATCAATTACGATGCCGGGTTTGTTCGGCGCGGCCTGAGCGGAGCGCTGATCGAACTTTCACGGTCGGTGCCCGCGCTACCCGTCGTTAACCTGCTGGTGTTCGTCGTGTTCGCGGCGTTTTGCCTGTTGTTCTGGTGGGTGTTGTGCCATTCATCACGAAGCACGCCGTGGGCAGTCATTCTCGCAATGTTGCTGCCGAACGGCCCCGTGCAGATGGCGGCTGGCAACGAGATTTTCTATCGCAAGGAAATCGTGTTTCATGTTGCGCTGGGTATCAGTTGCATCTTGTACCAGATGATTGTGAACGCGACGACCGACGCAAAACGAAGCCTTTTTTCGTGGATTTTCTTCGTATTGCTGCTGGCGCAGATTGTCGTGTTTCCGCTGTTCCAGGAGGTATATTTGTTCATATCCTTTCCGGCCAGTTGGCTGCTCGCGCGTCAGATCGCGGCTCTCCAGCCGCAACGGCGCGTGTTCGGCTGGTTGCCCGGCGCGGCGGTTGTCATATCGCTTGGGATGATGGTGGTCTGCGCCGTATTCCGTGGCAATGAGGCTGTTGCCCAGCAGCTCTGGACTTCGTTGAGCGGAGCCGACCGGATGCTAATTTCGCCCTCTGCGCCGGATACGCCGACCGGCGGCATCGCCGCCATCGGGTGGTCATTCGTCAAGAATCTGATCGTCGTCGCGGACATCGTGATGTCGTCGCTATTCTGGATCTGGGGATTCGCAGCGGTGGGTGTCGGCGCCGTGCTCGTGCTCGTCACGTCACTGCGCCGCGCACGCGGCGAGGCGGACAACCTGGCGACCGAACGGCTGCGCCAACATCTTTCACAGCTATGGTTCCTGTTCCTGGCATCGCTGCCGATGTACGCGCTAGGCGCGGACTGGGCTCGCTGGCTATCGTCGGTTGCCATTTCGTATCTGTTCCTGTCGTTCGCCGACAGCACGGGCTCTATCAAACCACCGCGACTGCTCCGCTTCATGCCGCGGCGTTGGCGCACGAGTCTCGAGGTTACGCGCGATTACTTTACGGATACGCTGGTACCGGCAATCAGCACAGTGTCGGCCCGGCATACGATACCGTTGCTTGCGCTGGCGCTGTTCTACTGCCTGACGTTTCGTCCGCCCGAGTGTTGCATGAAGGGAGGCTACAATCCTTTCTACCGGATAAAGCCGGTTCTAGCGGAGTTCAGTCATTTCCATCGCTAAGCCGTTGCCGGCCAAACTTGTGGGCGGCTCTGGATCGCGACCGCCTCGCAAAGACGCTTTGAGCATGCCAGACATCGTGCGGCTCGCCGTAATAATGCAGTGTATTAACGCGGGTTTATCGCGGTAACCGCTTGCGGTGTTCCATTTACCACTCTTGCTGTGCACGCACCCAGTGTCGTCGAGCCACGAACCTCCCTGCTCAGTGGCCGTGTCGCTCCCCGACCGCAACCGGCGCCTGCTTTGACTGCCGGCTCAGCATCAACGTAACCACCGCCGATACGGCCAACGTTGCGCCGACCACGTACAACCCTGCCGAGTATCCGCCCGTCACGTTCTTGAGCCAGCCGATCGCGAACGGACCGACGAAGCCGCCCAGATTGCCGATCGAATTGATCATCGCGATCCCCGCGGCCGCACCGGCACCTGACAGGAACATGCTCGGCATTGCCCACAATGGCGCCTTGGCCGCGCTGATCCCAATGTTCACGATCACGAGCGCCAGGACAATCATCAACGCCGTGGTGGCGTTACCGGCAAAGACGAACCCCAGACAGGCAACCACACACGGAATGACAACGTGCCATGTGCGCTCTTCGGTGCGGTCCGAATGCTTCGCCCACAGGATCATCGCGATCACGGCGAGGATGCTCGGTATGCCTGCAAGAAGGCCTGTTTCGAACGAGCCGAACCCATACTGGTGAATGATCAGCGGTGCCCACAGACCGAGCGTGTACAGCCCGGCTGACGTGCCGAAGTAGATCAGCGCCAGCGCAAGCACGCGCGGGTCGCACAACGCGCTGAGTGCACCCGCAGTGTGACCCGCCTGCGACTGTCTGGCATCCGCTTCGAGCTTGAGCTTCGCGATCAGCCATTCACGCTCTTCCGGCTGAAGCCAGTGCGCTTTCGACGGCGCGTCCGTCATGTACTTCAGCACCACAAAGCCGAGAATGATTGCGGGAACCGCTTCGAGGATGTAAAGCATTTGCCAGTCGGCCAGACCAGCGACCGGAGGAAGCTTCATGATCGCGCCGGACAGCGGCGAGCCTATCGCGGTAGAGATCGGCGCGGCAGCCATGAACCACGCAGCAGCCACCGCGCGCTGACGCGATGGGAACCACAGGCTCAGGTACAGGATGATGCCAGGAAAGAAGCCCGCTTCGGCGACGCCCAGGATGAAGCGCAGCGCGTAGAAGCTGTTCGGGCCGACGACAAACGCGGACGCCAGCGACACGATCCCCCACGACACCATCACGCGAGCAATCCAGCGACGCGCACCGACCTTATGAAGGATCAGGTTCGACGGCACTTCGAACAGAAAGTAGCCGATGAAGAACAGTCCGCCGCCGAGGCCGAATGCTGTCGGCGAAAGGCCGATGGCCTTGTTCATCGACAGCGCGGCGAAGCCCACGTTGACGCGGTCGAGAAAACTCACGAAATACAGCAGCATCACAAACGGGATGATCCGCAGCATGAGCTTGCGGGAAACCCGGCTTTCGAGTTCGGAAATCATTGTCTCCTCCTTGGAGGCTTGAGCAGTGCTCTATTCAGAAATGGAGTGCGGTTCCTTTCTGGAAATGAACATCTTGTCTCCTGCCTCATATTTGCCGCGCCGCGCCACGGCCGCCGGATGGCAGCCCGTGCAATCCAGGCGCGAGCGGTGCCGCTGATAGCGCTTAAGCCGCGTTGGCTGTGGGCACTGCAGCGCGCTCGATGAACGCGCAAACGGCTGCCGTCACCTGCGCGGTCGTTGCCGTGCCGCCGAGGTCGCCCGTATGCAGCGACTTGTCCGCAGTGACAGCTTCGACTGCCTGCATGACGCGCTTCGCGGCGTCGAACTCGCCCAGGTGTTCGAGCAGCATGACGACCGACCAGAAGGTGCCGACCGGATTGGCGAGACCCTTGCCCATGATGTCGAACGCGGAACCGTGGATCGGCTCGAACATCGACGGAAAGCGGTGCTCCGGATCGATGTTGCCCGTTGGCGCGATACCCAGGCTGCCGGCGAGTGCGGCGGCGAGGTCACTGAGGATGTCGGCGTGCAGGTTAGTGGCGACGATCGTGTCGAGCGTCGCGGGGCGGTTGATCATGCGCGCGGTCGACGCATCCACCAGTTCCTTGTCCCATTTGACGTCCGGAAATTCCTTCGAGACTTCAAGCGCAATCTCGTCCCACATCACCATCGCGTGACGCTGCGCGTTGCTCTTCGTAATGACCGTCAGCAACTTGCGCGGACGGGATTGCGCGAGGCGGAACGCGAAACGCATGATCCGTTCGACGCCGGCACGGGTCAGAATCGACACGTCCGTCGCGGCTTCGATCGGATGGCCCTGGTGAACACGGCCGCCCACGCCGGAATATTCACCTTCCGAGTTTTCCCGGACGATGACCCAGTTCAGGTCTTCCGGCCTGCAGCGCTTGAGCGGCGCATCGATGCCCGGCAGGATGCGGGTGGGGCGGACGTTTGCGTACTGGTCAAAGCCCTGGCAGATCTTGAGGCGAAGGCCCCACAGCGTAATGTGATCAGGAATGTCCGGGTCGCCCGCCGAGCCGAACAGGATCGCGTCCTTGTTACGGATTGAGTCGAGCCCGTCCGACGGCATCATGACGCCATGCTTGCGGTAGTAGTCGCCGCCCCAGTCGAAGTTTTCGAATTCGAATGCGAACGACTTCGTGGTCTTTGCGAGTGCTTCGAGGACCTGCGCACCGGCAGGTACGACTTCCTTGCCGATGCCGTCGCCGGGGATGGTTGCGATGCGATAGATGTTCATGTCTCCGTCCTTTCACGTGTTGTACGTCTGACTGAACTTTACCGACATCTGGACGCAAAAACCGGTGCTAAACTCAAGGCATCTTTAACTTGAATTCACAAGTGAAAGTCATGCGCGACACCGTCCAGCCGTCCGATCTGAGCTTTTTCTCCACCCTTGCCGCGTCCGGCAGCCTGAGCGCGGCGGCACGCGAACTGGGGCTGACGGCAGCGGCCGTCAGCAAGCACCTGACGCAGATGGAGAGCCGGGCGGGCGTGGCGCTGATCAACCGCACGACGCGTCGGATGATGCTTACGCCGGAGGGTGAGCTGTACCTCGAGCACGCGCGCCGGATCCTCGACGAGATTGACGAGCTGGCCGAGTTGCTGGGCACGGCGAAGCAGAGTCCGAAGGGATTGCTGCGGGTGAACGCGACGCTCGGCTTCGGGCGCAGCCATGTCGCGCCTGCAATCTCGCGCTTTGTCGCGAGGTATCCGCAGGTATCGGTTCAGCTTCAGCTATCGGTCACGCCTCCGCCGCTGACGGACGACACGTTCGACGTCTGTATCCGGTTCGGCGAACCACCCGATACGCGGATTGTGGCGCGGCGTCTGGCGGCTAATCGCCGGTTGCTGTGTGCCGCGCCTTCGTACATTGCGGCACGCGGAATGCCGATGACCGCGCATGACCTGATGCGGCACAACTGCATCGGCATCCGTCAGGGCGACGAAGCCTATGGCGTGTGGCGTCTGACGTCGGGCAGGGGCGCGTCGCGCAAAACGGAGGCCGTGCGTATCAAAGGCTCGCTGACGACGAATGATGGTGAAATTGCGGTGAAGTGGGCGCGCGAAGGACATGGCATCCTGATGCGGGCCGAGTGGGACATCAAACAGTATCTCGCCGACGGTTCACTAGTCCTGGTGCTGCCCGAGCATGAAACGCCGAACGCCGATATCTTCGCTGTCTATTCGCCGCGGCACCAGATGTCCAACCGGATTCGCGCGTTCGTCGACTTCATCGCAGACGATCTTCGGAGCGAAGCGGGTGAAGTCGGGTAGAAGGCTGGCGTGTTGAATTATCGAAAACGGACGCGCAGGTACGGATGGGGTTCGATCGATGTTCAGTCGACAAGCTCGCACCTCACGACGGGCGCCGTATAGGGTGACGGGTATTCCGATTTGGGTCCGCTCAACAGGCGCAGGCGCTGCGTGGCTAGCACCTCAGCCTTGCGCTGATCGCTGAGGGCAAGCGTGGTGCGTGGGACGCCCGCGGCATCCGCAGGCTCATTCACGGCACACCGCGCCGTTTTACCATCGGGCAGACGTACGGTTGTCTCGTACGCGTAGTCGGGCTGCGCGGCCAGGCAGGCAGTGCTGCAAACAGTTACCGCAATCAGCACGATATGCTTTGCAGGATGTTTCACTTTCCCCTCCACGAAAAACCGCATGATCGTTTGACCGGTTCCTGCGCGGGCCGTTCGGGTCGTTTGGGGAAAGGCGATGAAGGGGCACGTTATCGCGCAAGCCGTAGTCCTTGGGACGTACAGAAGGGGGCAAAACATGGATGAGCGCAGCGACTTTATCGTGCGGAACATGCTGGCCGGCGAGGTTGATTTGTCGGTTGAGTGGGCTGCATCGGAGGGATGGAACCCTGGTCTGCATGACGCGCAGTGCTTTTGGGCAGCCGACCCGGACGGTTTTTTCATCGGTGAGTGGCGGGGCGAGCCGGTCGCGTGCCTGTCCGCCGTCGCCTACGACGACAGTTTCGGCTTTATCGGTTTGTATATCGTGAAACCGGCGTTTCGCGGCAGAGGCTTCGGCCTGCGCATCTGGCAGCGCGGCATGGACTATCTGCGAAACCACAACGCGGGTCTTGACGGCGTCGCCGCCCAGCAGGCGAACTACAGGAAGTCCGGCTTTCAGCTTGCCTATCGCAACATCCGCTTTCAGGGTGTCGCGCAAGGTGCGGCCTGCTCAACCGTTTCGGATGCATCGGATCTGCCGTTCGAGCAACTGGTCGACTACGACCGCCAGTGCTTTCCGGCTGCGCGCGCACGCTTCCTCGCCGGCTGGATCGGACAACCGGGCGCCGTGGCGCTGGTGGCGGTCCGCGACGGTCGTGTCGCCGGGTACGGCGTGCTGCGCCATTGCAGGGCAGGATGCAAGATCGGACCGCTCTTCGCCGATACTGACCGGATTGCCAGCGATCTGTTTGATGCGCTGGTCGCGCGCGTACCGGGCGAAATCATCACCCTCGATGTACCGGAGCCCAACGCCGCAGCCATCGCGCTAGCGAAAAGACATGGCATGGCAAGCGTCTTTGAAACCGCACGGATGTACACGCAGAAGCCCCCCACGATTCCGATCGACCGTGTGTTCGGCGTGACCTCGTTCGAGCTCGGGTGAAGCGGGCCCAAGACGCGCCTTCGCTCGTCAATCCCCGTTCGCATTCACTGCGCGGGACCGGTAACGCAGCAGGTGATCGATGCCGGATCCGGACAGCCAGACTTGCCCTGGACGGCCCATCATCTGACGCACGTTTGCGTGTGGGCGCGGCAGTGCAAACACGTCGAACCGCTCGCTGCGCGGGTCGAAGCGCACGAGTGCATTGGCGCTCCACTCAGTGAGCCAGACGATGTCCTCTTCGTCTACGAATATCGCGTAAGCATGCGGATCGTCGCCGGGCAGCCGCCATTCGCGCCATCGGCGCGTCGCCGGATCGAATACGCCGACTTTTCCTGCATTCCACTCGCTGACCCAGACGCGCCCCTTCGAATCGGACCATACGCGGCGCGCGCCCTGATTCGGGGTGGGCGGTTCGATGACCTGTGCTGCGCCGCTCACGGGATCAATGTGGCCGAGATAACTTCCCGCCAGTGACGCGAAATACAGGCTGCCGTCTGGGGTCACACAGATGCCGTAGGGTCCGCGCCCGTGCGGCGCATCGAAGACGCGCATGCTGGCGCGCTTCGGATCGAGCTCGCCATATATGCCGCTTTGGCCGGTAAACCACAGATGCCCTTGCTTGTCGAAGACCGCGGTGTTCAGATTGGCGTCCGGCCGCTCCTTCGGCAGCGGAAAACGCGTGACGGCAAGCGTCTTCGGATCGACGCGCACAATCGCGTTCAGGCCGCCGTCTGTGATCCATGCCGCGTGATCGGGACCGACGATCACGCCGTGCGGCGCCGACCCGTCCCCAAGCGGAATCCTGTCGATCTTGCTGCTCTGCGGGTCCAGCCGCCCGACCATGCCTTGCGCCTGCGCGGTGTACCACACGGTGCCGTCGGGCGCCGGCGCGACGTCATGTGGTGCGCTGCCGGTTGGGACCGCGAAAGTGTCGAACGACGGCGGCTGGGCGTGCGCCGAACCGACGGCGAGCGCGGCGCTCACGAGCGCAGGCACTGCAGAGGGGGCCAGCCTGGCGCCGAGGATGTCGCGCACCGTTTCAACGATCCGTTCCCTTGCGATCTCAAGCATGTTCGCCTCCATGTCACGGGGTCCGTTTCAAAAGGCGCAGACGGTTTTTGATTGTTGCACTTATCCGTAGTCGTCGCTTCGCGGACTCATTCGACAACGGCGGGCCGGCGGCTCGGGCGCCGGTTGATGGCCGCGAGCGCGACGGGCAACATCGAAAGGAGGATCATATAGACGGCCATGCCTGCGCTCGTGACGCAGCCACGTTTGCGGAACAGATTAAACTTGAAGCGGCACAACAGGCCGCGGACACAGCGGCTACAGGAGACAGGATGGACCTCTTAATGTCGATGGAAGCATTCGTGCGGGCCGCTGAAGCACAAAGCTTTGCCGGCGCCGCGCGGCAGCTTGGCGTCGCGAAATCGGTGGTGACTTCGCGCGTCAAACAACTCGAGGAACATTTCGGCGTGCCGCTCTTTCACCGTTCGACGCGGGCCGTGCGCCTGTCGGAGCTCGGTGAGACGTATTACCGCGAGTGCGCCGAACTGGTCAATAAAGTCCACGACCTGTCCGGACGCTCGCGCGGCGATTCACAGGCATTGGCCGGCACCCTTAACGTCCATGTCCTTCCTGGCTTTGCGCTAGGGCATTTTTCACAGACGCTGATCGAATTCCGTGCCGCGTACCCCCGCGTCGAGTTCGTCGTGACCGTCAATGACCGCGTCATCGACCCGGTTCAGGAAGGTTTCGATCTGGCGCTGCAGATCTATCCGCCGGCGTCGAATCTGCTCGTCGAGCGGCGCCTGTTTCCGGTGCGCGGCGTGCTGTGTGCGGCGCCCGGTTACCTGAAGGAAGAGCCCGTGATCGAGACGCCGCTCGACCTGCTGCGGCACGATTTCGCCCGCTATTCGTACTACCCGTGGGGCGACAAGTGGCCGCTGATGCGCGGCAATGAGTGCTTCGAAATCGCACTGAACCCGGTCCTGAAGACGAATAGCGTCCACCTGCTGCTGGAGTTCGCGCGAGCCGGTGCGGGCGTCGTCTATCTGCCGACGATGGTCGCCGCCGCCGATCTGCTCGAACACCGCCTCGAACGCGTGCTGCCGGAATACGCGGCGCCGCCATTGTGGCTGTCGGCGGTCTATCCCGCATCGCACCGCTCGACCACGAAAGTCAAGGCATTCGTCGACTTCCTGCGCACGCGCTATCTGCGCGAACCGCAGTGGGACAAGGCGCTCGGCATTGCGCCAGCGGATGACGAGACGAGAACTGTCGGTGAGGAACTGGCCGAAGACTGAGGCCCGCCAGACGCTCGTTCGGGTTCTCCACCAGGTAGTTTCCCTGGCGGGTTTTCGAAGCACCCAGCGTTCGCGTTTCCCGACCCTCAACACATTGCTGTTGCGCCTGTCGCCACTTAATCTTCGATGCAAGCAACGCATTCGTGGATTAACTGGAGGCAGACATGCAACAGACCTGGTTCGGCAGCCTGGACAACTATCGGAAAGGCTCCATCGAAATCATCAAGGGCAAACCGGAGCATTACGCAATGTCGAACGTGTTCGACGTGGCGAGCCGCGCTGAGCCCTACGAGAAAGTCGTCGTAGGCAAGAATCTCAAGTACGTCATCGAGACGCTGCGCGCGGAAGGCTCGTCGCCGTGGTTTGCTGCGTCGCACGATGAATTCGCAGTCGTGCTCGACGGCGAGATCGACGTGTATTTCATCAAGCCGTCAGACGGCCCGCTGGTCGACGCGCAGACCGAAGGCAGCGTACGGCTGGAAGGCAAGCCGTCGGGCCAGTCGATGGGTTATGTGAGGCTGCGGCGCGGCCACCAGGCGCTGCTGCCCGCGGGCGCCGCCTATCGCTTCGAAGCGGTGACGAAGGGCGTGCTGCTCGTGCAGACGATCCTCGGACGCTTTTCGGTCGAGAAGTGGGCCGACATCTGCATCCACTGAACCCCTCGACACGATCGATCCTCTACTGGAGCCCATCATGGACAAAGCCAGCACCCTGCAAAACGTTACCGCGAGCGAGGCCGATCCGGTCACCGGCTATCGTGTATTCCGCCTCGGCGACTTCGAGTTCAGCCGCGACGCCTATTTCGCCACCGTCCGATGGCCCGCCCAAGGTCAGACCCGCTCGCATCAGATGCATGCTGACGATTTCCTGCGCGCCATGATGCGAGATGTTGCGTGGGGCTTCTTCTACGGCTGGGTCAACTTCGACGAAGTGATCGGCACGCGCAATCACTACGGCAAGGTCGACATGTACGCCGGTGCGTACAACGCGAACCTCAAGGAAGCGGGCGTCGACCATATGCAGCAGTTCGACACGCCGCTCATCATGGCGACCTTCAAGGCAATCCTGAAGGACTGGGTCAACGAAGGCTTCGATCCGTTTGCTGCGCCCGAAGAAACCGGCTCGGCGTTCGGCACGAAGCATGGCGACAACATCGCGGCGATCGAACGCACGCGTATCGCTACAAAACGCATGCCGGGCCTCGAAGGCGATTCGCCGTTGCGCGACGACCTGCCGGTCAACCGCCAGTTCGCCGACGTCGTCCAGGATGAACCGGAGATCCACGCGGAGCCCGGTTTCGAGAAAACGCTGCATGCGTTCAGTCTCTTCAAGTACCTGTCGCGCTCGGACGTGACGTGGAATCCGTCGGTCACCTCCGTTTGCCAGCAAAGCCTGTTTTGTCCGACCACCGAGGAATTCGTGCTGCCGGTGTTCCATGGCAACGATCGCGTCGAGTGGTTCCTGCAACTGTCCGACCAGATCATCTGGGACGTCGCCGACAAGGATAGCGGCGAGCCGCGTGCCCGCATCACGATGAACGCGGGCGATATCGCCGCGATGCCGGCCGACATCCGTCACAAGGGCTATTCGCAGAAGCGTTCGATGCTGCTCGTTTGGGAAAACGCGACACCGGATCTGCCGAAGCGCTACGAAAGCGGTGAACTGCCGCCGTATCCGATCCAGATCTAACTCTCCGGCATTCCCTCCGATCGTCGATCGAACGGCGCCAGACCGCTGGCGTCGCGGGGGATGTCACGTCCAGGTTTTACTCGAGCAGGACTGACATGCAAACGCAACTCTTCATCGGCGGCCGCTTCGTGCCGGCTGCAAACGGCGAAACGCTCGCCTCCCTGAATCCGCACGACAACTCGGTGATCGCCGAAGTCGCGATGGCCGGACCCGCCGACGTCGATCGCGCCGTTGCGGCGGCGAAAGCGGCGTTTCCAAAGTGGAGCAATCTCGCCGCGATGGAGCGGGGACGCTTGCTGCTCAAGCTCGCTGACGCAATCGAAGCGAACGCCGACAGGCTGGCGCGTCTCGAATCGCTCGACACCGGTCACCCGATCCGCGATACGCGCAATCTCGATGTGCCGCGCACCGCGGCCACCTTCCGCTACTTCGGCGGGATGGCCGACAAGTTCGAAGGCTCGGTGATTCCGGTCGAGCAGGGCTTCCTGAACTACCTGACGCGCGAGCCGGTCGGCATCGTCGGGCAGGTGGTGCCGTGGAATTTCCCGCTGATGTTCACGAGCTGGAAGATGGCGCCGGCGCTCGCGGCGGGCAACTGCGTGATCATGAAGCCCGCTGAACTCACGCCGCTATCGAGCCTCGCGATTGCCGAGCTGATGGCCGAAGTGGGATTCCCGGAAGGTGTCGTCAATATTCTGCCTGGTCTGGGTCACGTGGCTGGCCAGTACATCGCTGAGCATCCGGAGATCAGCAAGATCGCCTTCACCGGTTCGACGGCGGTAGGCCGCAAGATCGTGCAGGCGTCGAGCGGCAATCTGAAGAAGGTGCAGCTCGAACTCGGCGGCAAGGGCGCGAATATCGTGTTCGGCGACGCCGATATCGATGCCGTCGTGCAAGGGTCGGCGTTCGCGATCTTCCATAACCAGGGGCAGGCGTGTATCGCCGGCTCGCGGATGATCGTGCACGAATCGATCGCCGATGAAGTGCTCGAGAAGTTCGTCGCGTTGAGCCACACGATCAGGATTGGCGATCCGCTCGATCCGCAAACCGAAATGGGTCCGCTCACGTCGCGCCAGCATCGCGACCGCGTGCTGTCGTTTGTCGATGTCGCCCGTGAACAGGGCGGCCGCGTGCTCGCGGGCGGCAAGGCGCCGGACGCGGCCGCGCTGGCAAATGGCTGCTATGTCGAGCCGACTATCGTCGAAGCGAGGCCGGAGCATCGCGTATCGCAGGAAGAGGTGTTCGGCCCGTTCATGACCGTCACGAAATTCCGCACCGACGAAGAAGCGCTCGCGATCGCGAACGGCACCGAGTACGGTCTCGGCGCGGGTCTCTGGACACGTGATCTGCAACGCGCGCATCGGGTGGCCCGCGAGATTCGCGCCGGCATGGTGTGGATCAACTGCTACAAACGCGTGAGCCCCGCATCGCCATTCGGTGGCGTCGGCGCGAGCGGCTATGGCCGCGAGATGGGTTTCGAAGCGATGCGCGAGTACACGCAGCCCAAGTCGGTCTGGGTCAACGTGGATGCGCAGATTCCGCCTTACTACCCGCGCTGAACCGCCATGGAACCCTTCATCTATAACGGCCTGCCGTCACGCGTGATCTTCGGCGCGGGCAGTCTCGACCAGCTCGATCGCGAGATTGGCTTGCTCGGCGCTACGCGGGCGATCGTGCTGTCCACGCCGCAACAGCGTGCGCAGGCCGAAGCGCTGGCTGCACGCCTGGGTTCGCGGGCCGCTGGCGTCTACGCCGAAGCCGTGATGCACGTGCCGGTCGAAACCGCCCGCGCGGCACGTGACTTTGCCGCACAGGTCGGGGCCGATTGCGCGATCGCGATAGGCGGCGGTTCGACGACCGGCCTCGGCAAGGCGATCGCGCTCGAAACCTCACTGCCGATCATCGCGATACCGACCACGTACGCAGGCTCCGAGATGACGCCGATTTACGGGCTCACGGAGAGCGGCGTCAAGAAGACCGGCCGCGATCTGCGCGTGTTGCCGAAGACGGTGATCTACGACCCGATATTGACGAGCTCGCTGCCGCCCGCGTTGTCGCTGACGAGCGGGATCAACGCGATCGCTCATGCAGCCGAAGGACTCTACGCGCAGGACGCGAATCCGATCACCAGTCTGATGGCGGAAGAGGGCATTCGGGCGCTCGGCGTGGGTTTGCCGCGCGTGATGCGCGAGCCTGGCGATCTCGCTGCACGCGGCGACTGCCTGTACGGCGCATGGCTGTGTGGCGCGGTGCTTGGCAGCGTCGGCATGGCGTTGCATCACAAGCTGTGTCATACGCTCGGCGGCACGTTCAATCTGCCGCACGCGGAGACGCACACGATCGTGTTGCCGCATGTACTCGCCTACAACCGCGATGCGGCGCCTGACGCGATGCAACGTATCGCCCGCGCGTTGCGTACCGGCGATGCCGCGCAAGGCGTGTTCGATCTCGCACGCGATCACGGCGCACCGACCGCGCTAAAAGACATCGGCCTCACCGTAAGCGATCTCGACGTCGCGCTCGATCTCGCCTTGCAGAACCCGTACTGGAATCCGCGGCCCGTCGAACGGATACCGCTGCGCGCACTGCTCGAGGCTGCCTTTCACGGGCGACGACCGGACTAGCGCCCGACCCACTCATACAAAAATATTCAGGAGACAAACATGGACGCACATTCCTTCGATGCGAAGCGTCGTCGCTTCGTCACCCTCGCCGCGGGCGGCGCGCTCGCCGCGACGACCTCCGCGTTCTCGCCGCTCGTATTCGCTGCCGGCCCTCGCACGTTGAAAATTGGCTACGTGTCGCCGCAAACCGGGCCGCTCGCACCGTTCGGCGAAGCGGACCGCTTCACGATCCAGCAGATGCAGACGGTGCTGAAAAACGGCATCGTGATCGGCGGCAAAACGTATCCGGTGTCGATCGTCGTCAAGGACAGCCAGTCGAATCCGAATCGCGCTGGCGAAGTCGCCAACGACCTGATCCTGAAGGACAAGGTCGACATCATGCTGGTATCCGGAACACCGGAAACCGCCAACCCGGTCAGCGACGCGTGCGAACTGAACGAGATGCCGTGCGTGTCGACGGTAGTGCCCTGGCAGCCATGGTTCTTCGGCAGAAAGGGCGATCCGAAGAAGGGCTTCCGCTTCACTTACCACTTTTTCTGGGGACTGGAGGACGTGATCGCTGTCTACACCGGCATGTGGCAATCGGTACAGACCAATCACAGTGTCGGCGGCCTCTTCCCTAACGACGGCGACGGCAACGCATGGGGCGACGCGAAGCTCGGTTTTCCGCCGGTGCTCGCGCAAAAGGGCTTCACGCTGAAAGATCCGGGCCGCTTTCAGAGCATGACGCAGGACTTCTCCGCGCAGATTGCGGCATTCAAGCAGGCGAATTCGCAGATCGTCACCGGCGTTGTGATCCCGCCCGATGCGAAGAATTTTCTCGTTCAGGCGCGTCAGCAAGGTCTGAAACCCAAAGTCATTTCGATCGGCAAGGCGCTGCTGTTTCCGACTTCGATCGAAGCACTCGGCGATCTCGGCGAGGGACTCTCCACCGAAGTGTGGTGGTCGCCGTCGCATCCGTTCAAATCTTCGTTGACGGGTCAAAGCGCGCGGCAGCTCGCCGACGACTACGAGCGCGTCACGTCGAAGCAATGGACCCAGCCAATCGGCTTCGCGCATGCGCTGTTCGAAATCGCCGTTGATTCACTGAAGCGCGCGAAAGACGTCGATTCGAATGAGGCGATCCGCGATGCGGTGGCGTCGACAAAGCTCGATACGCTGGTGGGCCATGTCGCGTGGGGCAGCGGTCCGGTGAAGAATGTCGCGAAGACGCCGTTGGTGGGCGGGCAATGGCGCAGTGGACAAGGATCGGGGCAGAAGCATCGCTTCGATCTCGCGATCGTCAACAACCAGCTCGCGCCGAGCGTGCCGCTGTCCGGCCCGCTCAAGCTGATCGCGTGAACTGAAAGCGGAGAGCGGCGATGAACCCTGTCCTCAGACTGACCGGCGTGTCGAAGCGCTATGGCGCGCTGCAGGTGACCGACGACATCAGCTTCGCGGTCGAGCGCGGTGAGACTTACGGCATCCTCGGTCCGAATGGCGCTGGAAAGACCACCCTGTTTAACCTCGTTAGCGGTGACGTGCGCCCCGATCAGGGGAGCGTCGAATTCGACGGCGCGGATGTGAACCACCTGCCGCCGCATCGTCGCTGCGCCGCCGGGATTGGCCGCTCGTATCAGGTGCCGCGGCCGTTCGGCGGCATGACGGTATTCGAAAACCTGCTGGTTGGCGCGACCTTCGGAGGGGAACTGGCCGAGCACGCCGCGTACGACGTCTGCATCGACGTACTCGAACGCACCGGCCTCAAGGCCCGCGCCAACCAGTTGGCCGGCACGCTGGGGCTGCTGGACCGCAAGCGCCTCGAACTGGCCCGCGCGCTCGCGACACAGCCGCAACTGCTGCTGCTCGATGAGATCGCAGGCGGCCTCACCGAACCTGAAACGCACGAACTCGTCGACGAGATTCGCCGTGTCAAGGAGGGTGGCGTGACGATCGTCTGGATCGAGCATGTCGTGCATGCGCTGCTCGCGGTAGCCGACCGGCTGCTCGTCATCAACTTCGGCAAGCGCCTGGCCGAGGGCCTGCCCGCTGCCGTGATGGACGACCCCGAAGTGCGGCGCGTATACCTCGGACTGGAGGCATGAGCATGTCGACACTACTCGAGACCCGCGCGCTGAGCGCGTTCTACGGTGACTTCCAGGCGCTGTTCGGCATCGACGTGACCGTGGCGCCGGGCGAGGTGATCGCGCTGATCGGCTCGAACGGCGCGGGCAAGTCGACCTTTCTGAAATCGGTGGCGGGTCTGCTGCGCCCGCATGCTGCCGCGCAGATCCTGTATCGCGGCGAGCCGGTTGGCGGCGCGGCTCCGGCGCACATCACCGGCAAGGGCATTGCGCTGGTGCCAGAAGGGCGACGCCTGTTCGCGAGCTTGACCGTCGAAGAGAACCTGTTGCTGGGCGCATACAGCAAGCGGCCGGGACGCTGGAATCTGCAAAGCGTCTATGCATTGTTTCCGGTGTTGCAGGAGCGCCGTCACCACGCAGCGACTGCGTTGTCAGGCGGCCAGCAGCAGATGGTAGCAATCGGCCGGGCGCTGATGAGCAACCCCGACCTGCTGATGTGCGACGAGCTCTCGCTCGGGCTCGCGCCGGTGATCGTGCGCGAGATCTACGCCGCGTTGCCCGCGATTGTCGCGGATGGCATGAGTGCGATCGTCGTCGAGCAGGACGTGCAGCTGGCGCGTCGCGTGTCGTCGCGTTTTTATTGCTTCCAGGAAGGGCGCGTTTCGCTGGCGGGCGTATCGGCCGAGGTGTCGGACGAGGCGATTACGCAAGCGTACTTTGGAGCGGTCGCATGAATACGTTCATCAATATTGTCGTGCAGGGCGTGCTGCTTGGCGCGCTGTATGGACTCTTCGCAATGGGCCAGTCGCTGGTGTTCGGCGTGATGCGGCTGACCAACACCGCGCACGGCGACTTCATCGTGCTGCTGGTGTTCGTACTGTTCGCGCTAACGGGCTTCGCGCATCTGCCGCTTGCCGTCGCGCTGGTGTTGCTGCTCGTGATCGCGTTCGGGTCGGGTTATGCGCTGCAGTACGCGATCCTCAACCGGGTCAGCAGCCGCGATCCGCTGCCTTCGCTGATCGTCACGTTCGGACTGTCGATCGTGATCCAGAACGTGCTGCAGCAGGTGTTCTCCGCGGATCCGCGCTCAGTCGCCACAGGCAGCTTCGAGTCGCAGAGCATCACACTCGCGGGCGGCATCACGCTCGGCTATCTGCCGCTCGTCACGCTGGTTGCGACCGTCGCGCTTGCTTTCGCGATGCAGTGGCTGTTCGGCCGCACGCCGCTCGGCCGCGCATTTCGCGCCACCTCGGACGACCGCGAGATCGTGCAGCTGATGGGCGTCTCGTACCGCCGCACCTATGCGTTGGCGATGGGCATCGCATTCGTGCTGATCGCGGTCGCCGCCGCACTCTATTCGATGCGCACCGCCGTTTCTCCGACCGATGGCCCGGCCTTGCTGCTGTACGCGTTCGAGGCAGTGATCATTGGCGGGATGGGTTCGTTCTGGGGCACCTTCGTCGGCGGCATGGCGCTCGGCATTGCGCAGCAGGTGGGCTTTTATTTCGATCCCGGCTGGGGCATCTGGCTCGGACACGTGGTGTTTCTCGGCGTGCTGGTGGCCCGGCCGCAGGGCTTGCTGCCCAAAACCGCATAGAGGTTCGACATGACGATGCATTTGAATACGCCCGCAGTGGGCTTCGAAGTGCGGCGCGCAACGCGCGCGAGCCGGGTGGCGGTGATCGTGCTGCTGATCGTCGCGCTGGCGGTGGCCAGCGCGCCATGGTGGGCCGGGCGCGATGCGATGCGCGATTTCGTGCAGCTCGCTTCCTATCTGGTGTTCGCGCTGATGTGGAACCTGCTGGCGGGCTATGGCGGGATGGTGTCGATCGGGCAGCAGGCGTTCTTCGGTATCGGCGGCTACGGGATGCTGATTCTCGCGAACTGGTGCGGGATCTCACCGTTCGTTGCTGTGCCGCTCGCCGCTGTGATTGCGACGATCGTGGCGATTCCCGTATCGCTGGTGGCGTTCCGTCTGGAAGGCGGCTATTTCGCGATCGGCACATGGGTGATCGCGGAAGTGTTCCGGCTGACGGTGGCTAATGTCTCCGGGCTCGGTGGAGGTTCCGGTACCAGCCTCACCGCGCTCCAGGATGTGCCGCGTGCGCTGCGCGAATCGCTGACGCTGTGGCTCGCGCTCGCCATCGTCGCGGCGGCGATCGGGCTGCTGTATCTGTTCCTGCGTTCCAAAGCAGGTCTCGCGCTAACAGCGATGCGCGACAACGCGGTGGCGGCGAGCAGTCAGGGTGTCGACGTGAAGCGCGCACGGTTGATCGTCTATCTGGTGTCCGCGTGCGGCACAGCGCTGGCGGGCGGCCTGTACTTCGTGGGCAACCTGCGCATCTCGCCCGACGCCGCATTCTCGGTGAACTGGACGGCGTTCGGCATTTTTATTGTGATGATCGGCGGCCTCGGTACCCTGGAAGGACCGATCGTCGGCGCCCTGATTTTCTTCGTGCTGAACCAGTTCCTGTCTGACTTCGGCACCTGGTATCTGATCGGTCTCGGCGCGCTCGCGATCGTCGTGACGATGTTCTTCCCGCAAGGCCTGTGGGGCTTCGTATCGCGGCGCTATGGCCTGCAACTGTTTCCCGTGGGCCGCCGCGTCGTATTTCTCGATGCCGGTCAGTCACAACAACCTTCGCCTGGCGGCGCTTCGACCGATTCCGTCGAGCCGCGCCCGGCTCCCCATCGCGCGTGAGGTCGACAATGAACGACGCAACCATCCATCCGCTGACGCAGAGCGTGCTCAAGACGTTTGCCGGCTGCACCGATCCGCGTCTGCAGCAGATCATGACCGCGCTGGTCAGGCATCTGCACGCGTTTGCCGCCGAGGTTGAACTGACCGGCGAAGAATGGCGCCGCGGCATCGAATTCCTGACCGCCACCGGCAGGCAGTGCAGCGGCATCCGTCAGGAGTTCATCCTGCTGTCGGACACGCTCGGCCTGTCGATCATGGTCGATGCGATCAATCACGAACGCGAAGGCGATACCACCGAAAGCAGCCTGCTCGGCCCGTTCTATCGAGAGGGCGCAAAGGATGAAGCCTTCGGCGCCAACATCGCGCGCACCGAAGGTGAGCCGGCGCTGATTCACGGTCGCCTCGTCGACGGGCGCGGTGCACCGGTTGCCGGCGCACTGATCGAGGTGTGGGAAACGGCGAACAACGGCATGTATGAAGGGCAGGACCCCGACCAGCCCGAGAGCAATCTGCGCGGCAAATTCCGCTCAGGGCCGAACGGCGAGTATGCGTTCAGAACCATCAAACCGACCAGCTATCCGATTCCGACCGATGGCCCGGTCGGGCAGATGCTGCTCGCGACAGGACGTCATCCGATGCGTCCGGGCCACATCCACTTTCTGATCGAGGCGCCGGGTTACGACACGCTCACAACCGCGCTGTATTCCGCGGGTGATCCGTATGTCGAGTCAGACGCGGTGTTCGGCGCGAAGCCTTCGCTGGTGATCGACTACGTGCCGAATCACAACCCGGCCGCCGCGAAGGAGTGGGACTTGCCGAGTCCCTTCTTCGAAGTCCGGCGCGATTTCGTGCTGAGCAAGCGGCGTGCGTGAGGAGGAGAGCGATGAACGTGGCGAATCCCGAACATCGAGCGGGCTTCCTGTGCACGCTCGACGACATTCCCGACGGAGGCGCGCTTGAAATAGACGCCGGGCAAGCCGGCGCGCCAGGCATCGTCGTGCTGCGCCGTGGTGACGACGCATGGGCCTATCGCAACATGTGCCCGCACTTTTCGATTCCGCTGAACTACGAACCGAACACGTTCTGGGCCTACGACGCCGAACTGCTGATGTGCGCGCATCACAGCGCGATGTTCCGTTTCGAAGACGGCCTGTGCGTCGACGGCCCATGTCAGGGCGCGGCGCTCACGGCGGTCGCCATCCGCATCGAGCAACGACAGATATTCAACAACGACTGAAGGAGACAGGGGTGAAGAAAACGAAGTCAGATCGTCTTTCGATAGCAGGCTGCACATTTGCATTGATGATGCCGGGCATCGCCAGCGCGCAAGGCAGCGTGACGCTGCAAGGCGTGATCGATGCGGGCGTCACCTGGGTGAACAACCAGCATGGCGGCACCGCGACGCTATTCGATAGCGGTGTGCTGTCGCCGGACCTGCTGACCTTCAAAGGCAGCGAAGACCTGGGCGGCGGCAACAAGGCGATTTTCGAACTCACGTCACAGTTCGATCTGGGCAGCGGCGCGACGATTCCAGGCGCGGGACAGATTTTCAACCGCACCGCCCTGGTCGGACTCGCCAACGACCGCTTCGGCTCGCTCACGTTCGGCAACCAGTACGACTTCATGTTCGAGACGCTGACGCTCGGACTCTACGACGGCGCGTTCCTGTTCGGCGGCATCTACGACTTTCGACAGGGGCCGTTTTCCGCGCTCGGCGTGCCGGCCAATCCGACCGGTTCGTTCGATTTCGACCGGATGGCGGGCGCGACCCGCGTGGCAAACTCGGTCAAGTATCGTAGCCCGGAGATTTCCGGTTTCACGTTCGGCGCGCTTTACGGCTTCGGCGGTGTGCCCGGCTCGTTCTCCGAGGACTCGACGATGAGCTTCGGCGCGAACTACGCGAATGGTCCGTTGGGAGTCGGCGCCGCGTATGTCGAAGTCAAGTATCCGCAGCTGGGCAATGGTCACGACGGCATCCGCAACTTCGGCTTTGGCGCGCATTACAACTTTGGCAGCGTGCTGGCGATGCTGTTGTACACGGACACGAAGAACACCTTTAGCGGCGCCAATATCGATGTCTACAAGGGTGGCGCGACGTGGACCCTCTCCAGTGTCTGGACCCTTGGTTTCGACTATGCCTACATGAAGGGCAACGATGTACTGCTTAACAACAAGGCGCAGCAGATCACGACTGCGTTGCAGTATTCCTTCTCGAAGCGCACCACTGGCTATGTGGAAGCGATCTATCAGCGCGCGGGCGGCGACGCGTCAGTGACACGGGCGTGGATTAACGGCCTGTTGCAGCCTGATGGCGCGGCGAGCAATCGATCGCAGACACTCGCGCGCATAGGATTGCGCACGAGCTTCTGACGATCCCGATGCCACCGACCAGTGCTGGCAATGCTGGTGCGATGTAAAAAGTAGTTGTCAGATCCAGTCTCATCAAACAGCGAGGCAACGCGCCATTCCTGCGCGATGTCTATGCCGAATGGCTATAAAGTGATCTCAATAATTGCAGATACGGAGTCGCGCGCTAGAATGCCGTTGACCCGCGAATGCCGTATCGCGGCCACGTCCAGGCTCATAGAGGGTTCACTATGCTCAAACAGAAGATCTTATGTCTCTCGATGTTGTTGCCCGTTGCGATAGCATCCATGGCCGGGGCAACGGCCGCAACGAATGGCGGCGCGGCGAAGTCATCGGCAGAAATCACCGCAGTGAACCCGGTACAGGCAGAGGCAATTGCGAAGGAAGCCTATATTTTCGGCACGCCGATGGTGGATATGTACAAGACAATGTACGCATTCTCCGTCGATAAAGCCGGTCCGCAGTACAAGGGGCCGTTCAATACGATCCTGAATATCGCCCGCGTCTTCACGCCGGAAGACACTGCCTTCGTCACACCCAATTCCGATACGCCTTACTCGTTCGCTGGTCTGGATCTGCGCGCGGAGCCCGTGGTGATCACGATCCCGCCGATGGAAAAGAACCGGTATTTCGTATTCCAGTTGATGGATATGTACACCTTCAACTTCGATTACATCGGCAGCCGTACAACGGGAAATCAGGGCGGTCATTACCTGATCGCGGGGCCGCACTGGAAGGGCAGGACGCCAAAGGGCATCACGAAGGTTATCCGGTCGGAAACTGACATGGTGAACGTAGTGGGGCGAACGCAGCTGTTCAATCCCGCCGATCTCGACAACGTGAAGAAGATCCAGGCTGGCTACAAGGTCGAGCCGCTGTCCGCCTTCGAGGGTGAACCGGCACCGCCGCCGGCGCCTGCCATCGGTTGGATCAAGCCGTTGCCGCCGGGCACGGAACGCTCGTCGCTTGAATTCTTCAACCAGCTTGCGTTCCTGCTGCAGTTCGCGCCGGTGAACCCGACCGAAATGGCGTTACGGCATCGCTTCGAGAAGATCGGAATCGTCCCGGGCAAGCCATTCGACGCGTCCGCGCTTCCCGCCGACATGCAGGCCGCGCTGAAGGCCGGCATGGAAGACGGGCAGAAGGCAATCGATGCGCGCCGCGCGTCCATGGGCGGCAAGAGCGACACGCTGTTCGGCTCGCGCAAGTATCTGAAGAACGACTACGTGGCGCGCGCAACGGGCACGCAGGTCGGCATCGGCGCCAACTCGCGCGACGAAGCGCTGTATCCGATTCTGGAGAAGGACGTCGACGGTCAGCCGCTCGACGGCAGCAAGCACTACACGCTGCATTTCGCGAAGGGCCAGTTGCCGCCGGTCAATGCGTTCTGGTCCATGACGATGTACAGCGTGCCGGACCAGTTGCTGGTCAAGAATCCGATCAACCGCTACCTGATCAATTCGCCGATGCTACCCGATCTCAAGACCGATCCGGACGGTGGATGCACGATCTACATCCAGCATGAATCGCCCGGACATGACAAGGAAGCCAACTGGCTGCCCGCGCCGCAAGGGCGATTCATGGTGGCGATGCGCTACTACTGGCCGAAGCCTGAACTGCTGAAAAACCAGTGGGTCTCGCCGAAAATCCAGCCCGCGAAGTGAGCGATGTCTGGAAGCAGGTTCCCGTTGTGACGGGAACCTGCATGGCTGCTGGCCGTGGCCGATCTGCAGGTCGTCTTCAACCAGCAGGATTCTCGTGATTTTTGGGGTTAGTCCGGAGGCGTATCGAGAAACACCGGCAGTTGTTCGGCGAAAGCCGAATACGACCGCAACTGCGGATACGCACCCGCAACGACGATCTCCGGCAGCATCATCTGTGTGAACCGCCAGGCAACAGCGACTGTCATGCCGGCCTGATCCAGCGCGTCGGCCTGCTGCGGCAGCGGCGCGGCCGCCAGATCGGCTTCGAGTACCGCATACGCGCCGAGCAACTGCGTGCGTACCCGCTCGACCCACGGCTCGTACTGTTTCTCCGCGGGGCGCAGGTTACGTTCATAGACGATCTGCGCAGTCTTGTCGCACGCGGCGAGCGCGAAGCCGTTCAGTCGGGTTGCGCGCACGCGCTTCGCCGGATCGCGCGGAATCAGCGACTTTTCCGGCGCCGCGAGTGTCTCGACGTAGTCGAGAATCAGCGTCGACTCGATCAGTATCTGGCCATCGTCGAGCATGAGCGTCGGCGCCTTGACGGTCGGATTGATCTTCAGGAATTCATCGAAGCCGCGGAAGACGGACAGCGACTGATGTTCGAAGTCGAGGCCGAGCAGCTTCATGCCGATCGCGACTCGGCGGACGTAGGGCGAATCCAGCATTCCAATCAGTTTCATGATGTTCCCGTTAGAATTTCTATCATGTAAAAAAATGAGGCTGCACCGAGGCGTCGAGCGCTCGGGCAGCCACAATGAACGCGTCTGCGCTAGATTACGGTGTTGCTCCGCCGCTGAAAAGCGACGAATGCAAACGGATCAACATCAATTTTTCTTACATGACGACCGTTCCTCCGCTGACTGCCCTCCGATGCTTCGAAGCCGCTGCGCGGCCCGGCGGCATCACGCACGCTGGCCGCACGCGAACTGCATGTCACGCACCCGGCGGTCGGCCAGCAGATCCGGATTCCTGAATCGAGCCTGGGATGGCCGCGTAGCTGAAGCGTGTCGGTCAACCTACGTAGAATGCAAACTCGATCCATGCAAGGTGGACGGCCGGCATGGTCGTTATTCGAATCAGGGAGCCCGCGATGAAAGCTGCTGTTGTCCACGATTTCAATGCGCCGCCGCGCTACGGCGATTTCGAGGCGCCCGTTGCCGGAGCGGGCGAGACGCTCGTGCAGGTGCGCGCGGCTGCGCTCAGCCAGCTCGTGAAAAGCCAGGCGGCCGGCCGGCATTACAGCAGCGCGACGACGCTGCCGCTCGTGCCTGGTGTCGATGGCGTGGGTCTGCTCGCGGATGGTCGCCGTGTGTACTTCGCGTTTCCGCGCGGGCCATTCGGCGCGATGGCGCAAACGACGGTTGTGAAGACGGAATACTGCGTGCCGGTGCCTGACGATCTCGACGATGTGACAGCGGCGGGAATCGGCAACCCGGGCATGTCGTCATGGGCTGCGTTGACGGAGCGCGCGCACTTCCAGCGCGGCGAGAACGTATTGATCAACGGCGCGACCGGCGTGGCGGGCCGCCTCGCGATCCAGATCGCGCGACACCTCGGCGCAAACAAGGTGATCGTGACCGGGCGCAACGCGAAGAGCGTCGAAGGCCTCGCCGCACTCTGCGCCGACGTGCTGATTCCGCTCGATGCGCCCGCCGCCCAGTTGACGGAAACGTTCCGTGACACGATTCGCAGCCACCGCGTGAATGTGATTCTGGATTACCTGTGGGGACCGTCGGCGGAAAGTCTGCTGGGCGCTGTGGGCGGGCACGGCAGCGACGAGGCTGAACCGCGTATCCGCTTCGTGCAGATCGGGTCGATCACCGGAAACACGATCACCCTTCCGGCCTCGGCGCTGCGGAGCTCCGGGCTGGAGATGATGGGAAGCGGGCTTGGCAGCGTGTCAAACGCGGGGCTGGTCGGAGCGATTGGCGGATTGTTGAAGGCAGTCGTGAGTGGCGGCTTTTCGATCGAAGCCGAAGCGGTGCCGTTGACCGATGTCGAACGCGCATGGACGAGTGATGCTGCTGCTCGGACGGTGTTTACGATCTGACGTGAAGGGCGTTGCTGCTTTTGTGGCTTTGCAGGCGCGGCGCGGGCTATCCGCCCATGGAGCGGCCCAGGACGTGTGGGTTGATCTATGGCATAAGCGAAGCGGCGCGCGAGCCGCTTTTTTGCTTCACGGCTTTATTCTTCGACGGCGGCGTAACGGGCCTGCTGTCCAAAACTCGCGAGCGCCTTCGAGCCGTCGGGCAAGACGAGATCACCGCGCGCGATCCGCTGCTTCAGATACATGAAGCTCTGTGCGGTCTGCGCGAAAAGATGGTCGCCGGCGGCCACGGGCGGGTACTTTTCGCGTGCTTCCGGTGTTGCAAACTCCGGCAGCGGCGCAACCACGGTCGAGTAGTCGCAGGCAAAGAAGAGCGGAAACGAGTAGCGCTCTTCGCTGACCTTGCGCACGCGGTGCGAGGTCGCGACGTAGGTGCCGCCAGTCCACACTTCGAGCATGTCGCCGATGTTGACGACGAACGCGTTGTCGACTGGCGGCGCGTCGATCCATTCGCCATTGCCGTTCATCACTTCGAGCCCTGGCGCGGTTGGCATGAGGATCGTGAAGCACTCATAGTCGGTGTGCGCGCCGATGCCGGGCGCGTCGGCGGCTGTGGCGTCGTGGGGATAGTGGATCAGACGCAACTGGCTCGGTGGCGTGTTCAGATATTGCTCGAAATGCGTTTCCGGCAAACCGAGCGCGAGCGAAAAGCCACGAAACAGCACGCGGCCGAGCGCCATGGTTGCCCGGTAATACCCGGTGACGGCGTGATCGAAGCCCGGCTGATCGGGCCATACGTTCGGTCCGAGCAGCGGCGTACCGGCAGCAACAAGCGGATCGTCGAGCGGAAGATCGGCGCCGGTATCGAACGCCTCCTTGCGATCACGCTTACCGCCTGCGAACACCTCTTCGCCCTCGGGCACGTAGCCGCGATGCGCGCGCGAATTGCCGATGTAGTAGCGCATCTTCCAGTCGTTCGGAGCGGCGAAGAATCGCTTCGCCTGATCGACAAGCGCTGTCTGCTGTTCGCGCGTGACCTGATGACCCGTGACATAGAAAAAACCCGTGTCACGCGCAGCGCGATCGAGGGTGCGTGCCGTCGCGAGACGTGCTTCGAAGTCATCGCCATAGAGACCGCTGACATCGACGACCGGCAGCCGGTCGAAGCCGGTATGAGTGAGGTTCATGACGAAAGTCCGGGTGAATGTTGAGCGTTGGACGGATCGCGGTCGCTGTCACGCGACCCGCGCTAGCGGAGCATCCGCGCGCTGCGCGAGAAACGCCGTGAGATGTTTGCGCTCCGTCTGGCCCATCCACGTGTTGATTTCCCACAGGTCCGCGACCGGCGCATTCGTGAACGGCAGCGTATGCAGATAGCCATCGGGGCCGAACTCGGGCGTCATCGTCGTGGTCGTGTAGCCACCGGCGATCTGCGCGGTCCACAGTTCTTCCCACATGCGCTGATGCGACAGAAGGCAATCGGCGTATTCCGGTGCGGCCGGATGCGGCACCTGCGGACCTTGCGGATAGCCGACCCGTCCGTGCACATGATGCGCATGGGGTGCCAGTTCGAGCACCGTGTCCCATTCGCTTTCAAGCAGCCGCTCGCACACGCAAACCCAGTGACTGAAATCGCACGTCAGCTTCAGGCCGGGCACGGCGCGCGCCACGTCACGCGTGATCCACGGATTGAAGAACGAGCGCCCGCGATGTGTCTCGAAGCTGCAGATCACCTCGTGTTTCGCGGCGATATCCACGGCGCGCGCGAAGAAATCGATCTGGGTCGCGGCAGGCCACGCATCGCAGCCAGCCATCACGTTGAAGAAGCGCGGCTTGAGCGGCTTGCCCCAGACGATCTTCTCTTCGAAGTCGCGCAGGTGATCGGCAGGCGTTGCCGAACGTTCCGGCACATAACTGCCGGCAGTTGTGATCTCAGCGATGAAATCGAGCTGCTCGTCCCGAATCGCGGCGGCAAAATCCTCGCGCGCTGCTTCGCCCGCCGGCGCTGGCGCTTCGATGCCATCGAATCCGGCCGCGCGCACGAGAGGCGCCGCATCGCGCGGGCCGCCATCGAAACCCCAGAAGGTCTTGAACAGTTTCAGGTCCATCGCGACTCCATTTGAATGCCAAAGTGTATGCAATATTACATGATAAAATGGCGCAAAAAATAAGATGTTGGGTACAGGAGGGGAAGCCCGATCACGAGCCTGGGGTGCTCGACTTTGTGCATGCTTTGCCCATAAACTGTGCGAGCGTCTTCCAACTGGTGAAACGATGATTCGAAAAATCTCCCGCAGCAAAGGAAAAGCCGTCGCGAGCGCGATTCTTGATATGGACTCGCAGTGGGCCGTGCATTTCGGCGATATCGGGCTGAACGACCTGAACTACAGCGACCTGTTCTGCGGGATGTGGATGGACGACCAGCGCCATTTCGCCAAGACGGTGCTCTACGACTTCATGCCCGGCGTCAGCCGGCGCACGGCGGTGCGTTACGTGCAGGCGTTAATTGATGACGGCTGGCTGGTCGAGGAGAGCGCGGAGCATGACCGGCGCGTCAAATATGTGAGCTTCGGGCCATCTATCGAACACCGGCTCGAACAGTTTCTGGCCTATGTGCATGAACGGTTCGGCGCGCTGGGCTGAAAGTTGACAGCAAGGCGCGCCCCCGGCACGATCAACTCACGCCCAGTATCGCCTTCGGCTCCAGAAACGCTTCGAGCCCGAACGTACCGTATTCGCGGCCGATACCCGACTGCTTGAAGCCGCCGAACGGCGCAGCGGGCTCGTGCGCCAGCGTATTGACCAGCACGCGGCCTGCATCGAGGCGCGCCGCGACGGCATGGGCGCGTTGCGCATCGGCGGATACGACGTAAGCCTGCAACCCATACGCTGTATCGTTCGCGATTGCGATGGCCTCTTCGGTATCGCGATACGTGATGATCGACAGCACCGGTCCGAAGATTTCCTCGCGCGCGACGGTCATGTCGTTGTGCACGCCACTAAAAACCGTCGGCCGCACGAACCAGCCGGCTTCGATTCCTTCTGGGCGACCCTCGCCGCCGGCAATAAGCCGCGCGCCTTCGTCGATGCCGATGCGGATATAGCGTTGCACGCGATCCCATTGCTTCTGGCTGACCATCGGACCGATGGCGATCTCCGGATCGCGCGGATCGCCCGCTTTCGTGCGCCCGACTTCGATTTTCACGCGCCGCTCGAATTCGTCGAGCCGCGCTTCCGGTACAAGAATGCGCGTGCCGGCAATGCAGGCCTGGCCGCTGTTCATAAAGCCGGCCTGGATCGCGAGCGGTACCGCTGTGGCGAAGTCCGCGTCATCGAGGATCAGCATCGGCGATTTGCCGCCCAGTTCAAGGGTCACGCGCTTCAACGTTCCGGCGCCCGCGCGCAGGATCGTTTTGCCAACAGCGGTCGATCCCGTGAACGAAATCTTCGCGACGCCCGGATGCGTGCTGATCTCCGCACCCACGGTTTCGCCTCTGCCCGTGACGATGTTGAACACGCCTGCGGGCAAACCGGCTTCGTGAAGCGCCTGGGTGACGATGCTCGTCTGGATCGCGCTCATCTCGCTCGGCTTGATCACGGCGGTGCACCCGGCAGCAATCGCAGCGGCGAGTTTTCCGCAGATGAATCCCGCATCGCTGTTCCACGGCGTAATCAGACCGGCGACGCCGAGCGGTTGCATCACGACCTGCGCGGTACCCATCTGCCGCACGAACGCGTAGTCGTGCAGCACCTTTGCAGCCTCGCGCAGCACACTCGAAGCATGCGCAGCCATCCAGCCCGCACGCGAAACCGGTGCACCGTATTCCTCGACGATTGCATCCAGCAGCACCGGTTGACGTGCCTCGACGGCGTCCGCCATCCGATGCAGCAGGGCGATGCGCTCCGCCTTGCTGGTGCGCGAAAACGCTGGAAAAGCCCGGGTTGCGGCGGCGATGGCGTCGCGCGCATCGTGTTCGTCGGCCAGGCGCACACGGCCAATCACCTGCTCAGTCGAAGGGTTGTAGAGGTCGAACCACTCGGTGCCATGTGGCGTGACGAACACGCCGTCAATGTAAATCTGATCAATGTGCTGCATTCGTGCTCCGCAAGATCTGCTTCAGTGAACCGAAGATAGCGGCGGCTCATTGATCTGACTAGCCATATAATTCAGGATGTTATGTTGAACGATCCAGGATAATGAAGACATCCGGACTGGGCGAACTGGAAGCGGTGCTGGCGGTGGCGCGTCATCGAAGCTTCCGCGCGGCGGCCACCGAACTGGGCGTATCGACGTCCGCGCTGAGCCACGCCGTGGCGGCGCTGGAAGCGCGCATCGGCGTGCGGTTCTTCAATCGCACCACGCGCAGCGTGTCGCTCTCCGAAGCCGGCGCGCAGTTCGTCGACAGTGTCGCCCCCGCGCTTTCGACGATCCGCGCGGCGATCGAGCAGGCCGGCAGCTTTCGCGACACGCCTTCCGGCACGCTGCGCATCAATACGTCAGCGGGCGCTGCGGAGCGGGTGATGCCGCTCCTGATGACCTTTCTGAAGCGCTATCCGGAGATGAAACTGGATCTCGTCACGGAGGGGCGTCTGGTGGATATCGTCGTTGAAGGATTCGATGCAGGCATCCGCCTCGCCGAAACCGTTCCGCAGGACATGATCGCGGTGCCGTTCGGCGATACGCAACGCTTCGCTGTGGTGGGCAGCCCGGATTACCTTCGGCGTTATCCCGCTCCACGCACGCCAGCTGATCTCAGCGCACATCGTTGCATCCGCATCCGTATGCCGAGCGGCGTGATCTATCACTGGGAGTTCCAGCGTCACGGCGAAGCGTTTAGCGTCGACGTGAAGGGCGATATCACGCTCGACGACCCAGGCCTGATGCTTGCCGCGGTACGCGAGGGCTTCGGCCTCGCGTACATGAACGAATGGCGGGTCGCGCCGGAACTGGCAGCTGGCAGCCTCCGGCGCGTGCTTAAAGACTGGATGCCTGTGTTCGACGGCCTGTGTCTCTACTATCCAGGCCGTCGTCATGTGCCGGCCGGACTGCGCGCGCTGATCGAACTGATCCGGGAGCAGGCGGCCAGCGGCCCGCCTGCTCACCGGTAGTTCATCGTCAGCATTTGCTGGCGCGCGTTCCCCGCTTCAGTTTCAGCCGCCGAGTGCCGGGTCGCTCATGCTGCTACGGCCGGTTTCGACGTGCCCGGCAAACCGCCGTGCAAAGGTTGCGTCCGCATCGACCGACACCGACAGGTCGTACCATCCATACGCCTTGCGCAGATCGAGGTAGACCTGATCCGTATCGCCGCCGCGCACGACGTGTTTGATCGTAGCGCCTGGATCGTAGGCGTTCGTGATCGTGAACTGGCAGCGCGCGGTGCCAGGATTCTCCAGTCGCAGCTGCAGGTTGCCGTTCGCGACGTCATAGCCTTCGGCCACTTCCGGCCGGGCCTTTTCCTCGCCCCACCAGCGGGTCGACGCCGGTTTACCCGCAAAGCGTCGCAGGAAGCCGTTCGGCCCGTGCACGGTGAAGTCGTAGGTGCCATCGGCATTCAGCGGCAACTGGTCTTCGAGACGTTTGCGCGCTTCGACCGTATAGCTGCGCGGCGCATCGGTGCTGTTCGCGGTGTACACGAGGAACACTGCGCCGCCCTGGCCCGTGTTGACGAAGCGGATCGTCACCTTGTCATGCCCGCCTTCCGCGCGAATCCGCACGAACAGTTCATACGGCAGCGCGCGCGCCGGCCGCACGCCTGGCTCCTGCTTCGGTACGGCCTGTACGGCGGGCGGCAACGGCACATAGTCGTCATGGCGCAGCTGGTCCGGCGGCACGTAGCCCGTGGTCGGCGGTAGCGAAGGCAACGCGTCGTTGGGATTCGCGAAGTTGAACGCGGATGTGAGGTCGCCGCACACGGCACGACGCCACGGCGTGATGTTCGACTCGCCGAGATCGTGATGCTGGCCGAAGCGCTTCTCGATGAAGCGGATCACGGAGGTGTGATCGAACACCTCCGAGCACACCCAGCCGCCCTTCGACCACGGCGACACGACCAGCATCGGCACGCGCGGTCCGAGCCCGTAAGGGCCCGCCGGATTCTTTGGGTCGCCGGCGTAGTTTTCGTTGCTGGTATCGACGGTCGAGAGACCGTTCGCGCCCGATGCCGCGGCGAATGGCGGCGACATGTGATCGAAGAAGCCGTCGTTCTCATCGTAGTTGATGAGCAGCACGGTCTTGCTCCACACCTCGGGATTCGACGTGAGGATCTGCAGCACCTGATCGACGTACCACGCGCCGTAATTCGACGGCCAGTTCGGGTGTTCCGAATACGCTTCGGGGGCGACGATCCACGAGACCTGCGGCAACGCGTTGTTCTGCACGTCGCGCTTCAGGATGTCGAAGTACGTGCCGCCAGCGGCGACGTTCGTGCCGGTGCGGGCGTTGTCGTACAGCGGATTGCCCGGCTGCGCGTTGCGGTACTGGTTGAAATAGAGCAGCGAGTTATCGCCGTAATTGCCGATGTACGGATTTTGCGTCCAGCCCCAGGAGCCTTTCGCGTCGAGACCGGTGCCGGCATCCTGATAGACCTTCCACGAAATACCCGCTTTTTGCAGCACTTCCGGATACGTCGACCAGCCGTAGCCGAGTTCGGAGTTATCGATCACCGGGCCGCCGCCGGCGCCGTCATTGCCGACCCAGCCGCTCCACATGTAATAGCGGTTCGGGTCGGTTGGGCCCATCAGCGAGCAGTGATAGGCGTCGCAGATGGTGAACGCGTCGGCGAGCTGGTAGTGGAACGGGATGTCGTCGCGCGTCAGGTAGGCCATCGTCGTCGCGCCTTTGGTCGGCACCCACTGGTCGTAGCGGCCGCCATTCCACGCGAGGTGCGTGGTGGTCCAGTCGTGCGCGAGATCCTGCAGGAACTGCAGGCCGAGGTTCGGCGCGGTGGGGTGGAACGGCAAGACGTAGCCAGCATCGCCGGCGAGCGGCTGATACCAGACCGGCTTGCCGTTCGGCAGCGCGATGGCGCGCGTGTCGCCAAAGCCTCGCACGCCTCTGAGCGAGCCGAAGTAGTGGTCGAAGGAACGGTTCTCCTGCATCAGCACGACGATATGTTCGACGTCGCGGATGCTGCCCGTCGCGTTGTTCGCGGGAATCGCAAGCGCGTTGCGGATGCCGGCCGGCAGCATGCTCAGGGCAGTCGCGGAGCCGGCTACCTGGGCGGCGGAACGCAGAAAGTCACGGCGGTTCTTCGATGTCATGTGGGTGTCGATGTATGGAAGAGGGAACGTGCCGCGCCTGGGTGCCAACATCATTGCACCGACGCGTGGCGCTGGGGACTTCAATCGGCGGTGTGAATCACGGGTGTCGCAAGTGTGACGAGACTCTCCGATGCGGGAGCGCCGGCCTGCGCGGGTGTCTGGATCGTGAGTGTTGCGGCGGGCGGCGTATCCGTCGCTGTGATCGACGGCGCGTCGGGGTGCACGCTCGTTGCAGGCTTTTCGTCGTCGCTGCATGCGCTGATGGATACGCACAGCGACGCCAATAGCAGCATCGCGATGGCAGAGAGCAAACGTTTGCCGCGCGACGCACGGCAATGCGTTGACCAGGCATTCATGGAAGCCTCGAACGGTACGAAAATCCTGTGGAGGGGTGTTTGACGACGTCGAAGGATAACCAGTGACCTGTGTAACATTTGTGAACGCGCCGGAGAGTATTCTCTAGAGGCGAGCGCTCAGGTAAGCGCTGAGCAGACCTTTAGCCGTGCGGTGACCGTTGACGGGCGCGCCCGGAGCGGCGGTCATCTACGCTCGTTTGCATCCGCAGATCGGGTCCGACCGGGTGTTCTTCCGGGCCGGACCGGTGCGGTCTGTCTGCCGAAGGAGAAGAACGATGGCCAGAAAGGCAACCACTGTGCAAGTCGATTCGCCGCCCGACGCAAAGCCCGGAGCGTCCGAAGCGTCCGAAGCGTCCGAAGCGTCCGGTATCGCCGGGCAGGTCGTTCTCGTGCTGCAGGGCGGCGGGGCGCTGGGTGCCTATCAGGCGGGCGTGTATCAGGCGCTTCACGATGCGAACGTCGAGCCGGACTGGGTGATCGGCACGTCGATCGGTGCGATCAACGGCGCGATCATCGCGGGTAATCCGCCACAGGACAGGCTCGCACGGCTCAAAAGCTTCTGGGACGGCGTCGCGCATCATGGCAGCGCGACTGCGGGCTGGCTGCCGGCACTCGACCAATGGTCGCGCGACCTCGCGACCGTGACACAAGGCATTGCATCATTCTTCACGCCGCGCCCGGATGCGTGGATGGGCGTGCATGCGCCAGTCGGGCTCGATCAGGCGGCGTTCTATTCGACCGAGCCGCTGCGCGAGACGCTTTCCGCGCTGGTGAATTTTGAGCATCTGAACAGCAAGCAGACGCGCCTGACGGTCGGCACCGTCAACGTACGCACGGGACGCATGCGCTATTTCACGAACCGCGATGCGCCCATGGACGTGAACCACGTGATGGCATCCGCTGCCTTTCCGCCGGGTTTTCCCTCGGTACGGATCGACGGCGAGACGTACTGGGATGGCGGCATCTATTCGAATACGCCGCTCGAGGCGGTGCTCGATGACCGGCCACGCCGCAGTTCGGTGATATTCGCAGTGCAGTTGTGGCCCGGGAGTGGCCCCGAGCCGCAATCGATCTGGCAGGTGATGAGCCGCCAGCGCGACATCCAGTATTCGAGCCGCGCAGAAAGCCATCTTGAACGGCAGAAACAGATTCACAGGCTGCGCCACGTGATCCGCGAACTCGGGGAGCACCTGCCCGAGGCGGCGCGCGACAAGCCGGAGGTGAAGGAACTGCTCAACTGGGGCTGCGGCACGACGATGCAGGTTCTGGAACTCGACGCGCCGCGTTTCGATGGCGACGACCTGAACAAGGACATCGATTTTTCATCGGACGGCATCGCGCGTCGCTGGGCGGCCGGCCATGAAGACACAGCGCGGGCGCTACAATGCGCGCCGTGGCGCGAAGCGCCCGATCCGATGGAAGGCATCTCGGTCTACCGGATGGGCGCCTGCGACAATGGTGGCTGAGCGATGGCTGAGCGGTTCGCATGTTGGGGAAAAACAGCGAAAGCCCGGCTTCTGCTATCGTCGCGGTCATGCAACCTATCCTGTCCATATCCAGTCTTTCGAAAACCTACGCCACGGGGCTTCACGCGCTAAAGAACATCAACCTTGCGATACGCAAGGGCGAGATCTTTGCATTGCTGGGGCCGAACGGCGCGGGCAAGACGACACTCATCAGCATCATCTGCGGCATCGTCAGGGCGAGCGAAGGCACTGTCGTCGTCGACGGCCACGACATCGCGACTGATTACCGCGCCGCGCGCTCGATGATCGGTCTCGTGCCGCAGGAACTGACCACTGATTCGTTCGAAACCGTGTGGGCGACGGTGTCGTTCAGCCGCGGCCTGTTCGGCAAGCCAGCGAATCCCGCCCACATCGAAAAGGTGCTTCGCGACCTCTCGCTATGGGACAAGCGGAACAGCAAGATCATCACGCTTTCCGGCGGGATGAAACGGCGTGTGCTGATCGCCAAGGCGCTATCGCATGAACCGCAGGTGCTGTTTCTCGATGAGCCGACCGCAGGCGTCGACGTCGAACTGCGACGCGACATGTGGAAGCTGGTCCGTTCGCTACGCGAAAGTGGCGTCACGATCATTCTGACCACGCACTACATCGACGAAGCCGAAGAGATGGCTGACCGCATTGGCGTGATCAATGCTGGCGAGATCATGCTGGTTGAGGACAAGACCGAGTTGATGCACAAGCTGGGCAAGAAGCAGTTGGGGCTGCAACTGGAAAGCCCGCTCGACAGCATTCCGGCAACACTCATCGGATGGAATCTTGAACTGGCCAGCGACGGAAACGAATTGACTTACACCTACGATACGCAGGGCGAACGCGGCAGCATTCTTGCGCTGCTCAAAGACCTTAACGATGCAGGCATCCGCTTTAGGGATCTTCAGACGACGCAGAGTTCCCTTGAGGATATCTTCGTGAGCCTCGTGCGAGGTGAGCAATGAACATCAACGCAATCCGCGCGATCTATCGCTTCGAGATGGCCCGCACGTGGCGCACGCTCATGCAGAGCATCATTGCGCCGGTGATTTCGACTTCGCTTTATTTTGTTGTGTTCGGCGCGGCGATCGGCTCGCGGATCAAGGAAGTCGACGGCATCAGTTATGGCGCGTTCATTGTGCCTGGACTCATCATGCTGTCGCTCCTGTCGCAGAGCATTTCCAACGCGTCGTTCGGCATCTACTTTCCGAGGTTCACGGGCACGATCTTCGAGCTGCTGTCCGCGCCGGTGTCCTATCTTGAGATCGTGGTGAGCTATGTGGGCGCGGCCGCGACCAAGTCGATTGCGCTTGGTCTGATCATTCTCGCGACCGCAGGCCTCTTCGTGCCGATTCAGGTTCAGCACCCGTTCTGGATGATCCTGTTTCTGGTGCTGACCGCGGTGACGTTCAGTCTGCTAGGTTTTATCATTGGCATCTGGGCCAACAGTTTCGAAAAGCTGCAACTGGTGCCGCTGTTGATCATCACGCCGCTGACGTTTCTCGGCGGCAGTTTTTACTCCGTCAGCATGCTGCCGCCCGTGTGGAAAGTGGTCACGCTGTTCAATCCGATCGTCTATCTGGTGAGCGGATTCCGCTGGAGTTTTTACGGGCTCGCCGACGTGAGCGTTGGCGTCAGTCTTGCGATGACGGGCGTTTTTCTAGCGGTGTTTCTGGTGATCGTGGCGTGGATCTTCAAGACCGGCTACCGGTTGAAGATGTAGCGGGCGCCTGTGCCCGCCGTTCACGTATGTTTCACCTTTCTCCCTTTTAACCGCTAATTTCGAGGAGCGTCGGTATGGATCGTCTCCAGGCAATCGAAGTCTTTACCCGGGTGGTCGAGACTAACAGTTTCTCCAAAGCGGCAGAGCTGCTTGACCTGCCACGCGGATCGGTCAGCAACCTGATCCAGGGGCTCGAGGAGCACGTCGGCGTGCGGCTCCTGAATCGCACGACGCGCTCGGTCAGCGTAACCGACGACGGCGCGCTCTATTACGAGCGATGCGTGCGCATTCTCGCCGAACTCGCCGACGCCGATTCGTCGCTGTCGAACAAGATACAGAATCCGTCAGGCACGATCCGCGTCGATACGTCGGGCACGCTTGCCAGAACCCTGCTGCTCCCTCTGCTTGACGATTTCTATCGCCGTTATCCGCAGATCGACGTGCGGCTTGGTCTTGCTGACCGGAATATCGACATCGTTCAGGATGGCGTGGACTGTGTGATACGCATGGGCGCGCTGGAAGAGTCGAGCCTCGTCGCGCGGCGTATCGGCAACGCGCGTATTACGACATGTGCGTCGCCTGCGTATCTGGAAGAATATGGCACGCCTGCCACGCTCGAGGATCTGCGCGCACATCGGGCCGTGAATTATGTGTCCGCGCGCTCGGGAAAGACGTTTCCGTTCGAGTTCGAGGTGGACGGAGAGATCGTCAAGATTTCGCTCGACGGACCGCTCTCGGTGAATGACGGCACCGTCTATGTCTCCGCAGGCGTGCGCGGTTTCGGCATCATCCAGCCTTCGCGCTTCATGGTCGCGGATCTGCTCGAACGTGGCGAGCTGCGTGAAATCCTGACCTCATATAAGAGCCCGTCGACGCCGCTTTCGCTTGTTTACCCGCATCGGCGTAATCTGAGTTCGCGGGTTCGCGCGTTCACCGACTGGGTGATCGAAATCGCGCGGAACCATCCCGATCTGCGGACTTAAAACGCCTGGCCGCGCAATACAAGAAAAATAGCGCGGCCGGTCGAATCCCCTGCACACCGCGTTGGCGCGCCTTATCCCACTCATCGCCCCCTGACCAAGTGTGTGAAAGCGAACCGACGGTCGCCTTGCCTATATCGCTTACTTAATAGTAGATACACGGCCCATAGCGAGGTCTTGGGCCGAGAAGCAAGGCTGACCCGAAGAGCGCTAACCAACAAAAGGGCGTTGAGCAATGAAACCTGTCGTTTTTGGTGGGCATTTCGGCTGGTTACATCCTGGCCACGGAGACAGAGCGGTCGTGCTGTGTAATCCGCTGGGGCATGAGGCAATGTGGTTGCATCAGACGATCCGTCAGCTCGCGGAAAAGCTGTCGGAACGGGGCGTAACGACATTGCGTTTCGATTACCTCGGCACCGGCGACTCGGCAGACCTCGATGGCCTGTTGCGTCCCGACGACTGGGCAGGCGAGGTGCTTCAGGCGGTGGCGTACGTCAAAAGCGTGACCGGTGTCGAACGGGTTTCGCTCGCGGGATTCCGGTTCGGGGCCCTCGTTGCGGCGCTGGCGGCGGAGCGAAGCGAGATCGAATCGGTCGCCATGATCGCACCGGTAGTGTCGATGCGTGGGTTCATGCGTGAAATGAGCATCCTGCATCAGACGTGGCTGCAGAAAGCCCAGATAACCGCGGCTGATCTTCATACGCCGGCGGACGCATTCGATCTGCTGGGCCACCGTTACAGTGCGGAGGCCATGGAAACGCTGGGGAAGCTCGATCTGCGTCAGAGCCGGCACGCGCCGGCATCCCGTGTCCTGCTGGTTCACAGCGGCCAGCGTGACGGCTGCGACGCACTGGCGGCGCATTTCGAAGCGTGCGGCGCACGGGTTGACGCCGCGCCCTTTGAAGACTTTCTGGAGACCTTTCAGCCCGGATGGCAGACGGAGTTGCCGAAAACGGTGCTGAAGAGCGCTACGGACTGGCTCGCCGCCGATACGGCGCTTCTTCCTCATGCGGGGACGCTGGACGACGACGTCAGCCCGTCCATCGTGACCTCCAGCGCGATTGAACGCCCTGTTCAGTTCGATGACGGCCGCCTGTTCGGCGTGCTGTGTGAACCCACCTTGAAAGGGATGCCGCGCAACACCACGCCGGTGCTGCTGATCGCCAACACGGCGGGCACGCATCATGTCGGTGACGGCCGCTTCAGCGTGGAGCTCGCGCGGCAGCTTGCGCTGCTTGGATACGCGTCGCTACGGATGGACGCGGACGGAATCGGCGACAGCCAGGGCGCGGCTGTTCCGCGTTCGATAGGATCGCTGCCGCTGGACGGCATCGCGGCGGACCTGTCGCGAGCGGCCGACTGGCTCGCCGGGCACGGCTATCGTGACGTTGCGGTATTCGGTATCTGCGCGGGCGGCTATGCGGCACTGCGTGCGGCGCAATCGAACCCAACAATCCGCGCGCTCATCCTCGTCAATCCTGTCGGCTTTCTATTTCCCGACGGCTGCTCGATGCGGGCTGCCGCGAACCTGCAGTCGGGCTCGCCGCGTGCGCATCTGCGCTCGATGGTGCGGGCCGGAAAGTGGGCGCAGGTCATGCGCGGGCAGGTCCGGCTTGCGCCGGTGCTGCGCACCATGTGGCGTCACGCGCGCGCGCATGCGCGGGCCCTGATCGCGGCATGGACCAATGAAGCTTTCGATACGGCGACACAAAGCTATCACGTGCGTCAGGCAATCCGGCGGCTGGACGCAAGCGGTGTCCATATCCGCATGCTGTTCAGTCCACGGGATCACAGTCTCGACGAGCTGCATCTGCACTTCGGCGTCAGCGGGCATCGTTTGAGGAAGCTCGCCCGCGTACGTGCGCTTGTGTTTCGCAACATGGATCACGAAGTGCTCGACCGGGTGGCGCGTGACCATGTCATCGCGGTGTGTCACTCCTTTCTGCATGAGGCGTTCTTCACCACTGCAATGAACGAGGCGCCAGCCGGGGCGACGCAAGGGCAAGGTGTGACGACCTCGACCGGCGTGAACGCAGGAGACAGTGCGCGGCATTTCGATGCCGGTCTGCGGGCGGGCTTGCGCCGCGCGAGGAAGTCAGTGTGATGCCACGCGCGACGCGTGGCATCGTCTAGTGCATTTCATCCGCCTGGGCTTTCGTCCATTCCGATAACTCAGGCGCCGTGCGATCGATCCAGATCGATACGGGCGCAATCTTGCCGTGACACACCACGATCAGGGCGAGCGCGATAGCCGCAAACGGAGTCGGATCGTAACGCCTGAGCGTGGTATGCGGCGCGCTGCTTCGCGTCGCCATCAATGGCCAGCACGTCATGCCAGCGATCAGTGACCCGATCAGCCAGCCTGTCGCGACTTCGGCGGTCGAATGAAAGCCGATCAGTCTGCGTGACACGCCGATCGCCAGTGCGACCGCAAGGCCAAAGAGAAACGCACGTGCTGTCGTGCGGCGCGTTGCGTGACTTCCGCAGATAACGAAAATGGTGGGATACACCGCGCTCGCCAGCATGGTGTGTCCGCTCACCATCGTGATGTGTAATGCGGACAACTGCATGCCCCAGCCGCGGTGTGCGAAGCGGCATGCGGCTACAACAAATACGCCTGCGCTAAAGCATGCAACCCAGGTCAGCAGGAGGCGCCATGAACGCGTCGTGCCAAGCCAGACCACGACGATCACGGCAAGCGGCGCGGTGACGTAAGGATCACCAAAATTGGTCAGATAGAGCAAAAGTCTCATCATAGGTCGTGTTCAGGTGCGTGGTTCCAGGGTGTCAAGGCGTGTTGGATACAGTCCGGTACGTCGCAGCACGTTTCGCGCCCATACCGGTTTCACATTGCGAACGCGGTGCATCTGGCGCGAGTGCACACGCGCTTGCGGTGACATAGGGTTGTTTCAATGGTGGCTGTGAACGATCTCCACTTCGTTGGCCTCTGGCGCAGGTTTGTGCGGAACGGCGGGAGGTACGTACTCTTCCTCTGGGTAGGTTGAACGGCTCGCAACTGTTGCGGGTTCGCGCGTGGCCTGTCGGGGAGCGTGCGCCGGCGCCGCACGCGACGCAGCGGGCTTCGCTTGTGGGCGACGCTTTGCGTCGCTGGCGCCAGCATTCTGGCATCCGTGCCGCCTGCTGCTGGTGTGGCATGAATTCGTATGATGAACCGTATCGGTAACAAGCGAATCCTTGCGTACGGGTGTCTTGCGGACTGCGTCAGCACTGGCACCATCCTTGCGGATGGCCGGAGTGGGCGGGATGGGTTGTTTAAGCGCCGAGGTTTTTCTGGGTACCGCGACTGGCGGCGCAATGTGCGGTTCGTTGAAGGCAAGCTTAAACGGGGCCTCCATTGTTGTGGTCAAGCTGGCCATGTTGAGGTCGGGCATCGACAGACGGTCGAACGCGGACTTGACGACGACGCCCAGCATCATGGCCACCGCGCACACAACATAAATCAGCGCGTTGCGGCGTCTGACTGTCGGTATGCGCGCCGGCGTCTGCCGGCGGTCTCTGAACGCGCCGCTATCGCGGCCGTCGCGCGGTTTGCCGGGCCGTGCTGCCGACGGGCGCGGTCTGCCAAAGGACGCATATCTGTTGCGGGTTGATGCTGTTTCTGGGGGCGCCCCGTACTCGGTTTTTGTCTGATCATTGGGCGTCATCGAAATCCCTTTGCTGTGCCAACTAATGTTCAGGCGAATGCAACATGGAACGAATGACGCTGGATGATGCGGCGTCGCGGCAAGCAGGCGGGCATTCACTTTTTCGTTTTTTTCACGCATTCTTAATGGCGTATGTGCGGAAACACACAAACGATTTCTTACATAGAAATGCTTATTTTTTTGCACATCATGATGCGACAATTCAGTCAGCATCACCGTGAGCCACCCGACCGGGGTTCGCGCTTCCCCGGGCAGCGACGTCGGTCGTGGCCGGTTTCACCTGCTTCGGCGCTCAGGCGCCGTCGTTCCAGGCGGACGACATCGGTAACTTTGTCACAGTCCGCACTTGATACGTGCTCAAAATATCGCCGTGTTAAAGGGGCTTGACGTTAACCATATGAGGCGCTCGTATGGACCGAAAAACTGGCAGATCGCTTGTTTATATTTCGCACAGGCCTGAGCAGCAGTTGCGAAAAATGCTTGAGAGTCACGACTGGGAGGTCGTGATGCTTGAGACCGCACACGCGGTGCGGCGTCATCTTCTGAAGAATGCACTGACCGTGGGAATCTTCGATTTCGCCAGCGGCTTCACGGCGCGTGAAATCGCTACGTTCAGGCCGTGCTTCAACTCGAAAGATATTGGCTGGGTTGGGATGCTTGCCGGCCATCAGATCGATAACGACGGCCTGCGCACCGTCATCCGTAACTATTTTTCCCGCTTTCTTACCGTGCCGTGTGTGCTGGACCGTGTCGTCGAAGCCGTCGGCCACGAACACGGTATGGTCGCGCTGCACGATGCGCCCGCAGCTTCTGCCGCGCTGGACGAAATCGTGGGCGCGTGCCCGGCGATGAAGGATCTGTTCCGCTCGATCAGCAAGGTGGCGAACAGCGAAGCACCGGTGCTGATCTCCGGCGAATCCGGCACAGGCAAGGAACTGACCGCGGCCGCCATTCACAGGCGTTCGATACGACGTCACGGTCCGTTTGTCGCGATCAACTGCGGTGCGCTGCCACACAACCTCGAACAGTCCGGACTCTTCGGCTACGAACGCGGTGCATTCACCGGCGCAGATGAGCGCAGGATAGGGCGCATCGAGGCGGCGCATGGCGGAACGCTCTTTCTCGACGAAGTCGGTGATCTGCCGCTCGAGAGTCAGACCATCCTGTTGCGCTTTCTCGAAGAGAAAAAAATCCAGCGTCTGGGTTCGAACGAGTTTATCGATGTCGATGTCCGCATCATTTCCGCCACCAACGTCTCGCTCGAACGGGCGGTGGACGAGGGCCGGTTCCGCTCCGATCTCTATCACCGGCTCTGCGTTCTTCGTATCGTGGAACCGCCGCTCCGGGATCGCGGCACGGATATCGAACTGCTCGCGCACTACATCCTCGACCGCTACAGAACGGAAGGTTTTCGTCAGATACGCGGCTTTTCCGACGGCGCGATCAAGGCGATGTACATGCATTCCTGGCCCGGCAATGTGCGGGAGCTTTCGAACCGCATACGGAGGGCAATCGTGCTCGCGGAAGGACGGGTATTGAGCACGGCCGATCTCGAGCTGGATTTCTACATGCTTCCGAAGGACAGCACACTCATGCAGGTGCGAGAGGCCGCGGAGCGCGATGCGATCGAGATGGCGCTTATGCGACATTGCGATCGCCCCAATCTCGCAGCCCGCGAACTCGGTATTTCACGGGCGACGCTGTACCGGCTGATTGCGTATTACGGGTTGCGTGACCGCCCCGGGTCGAACGACACGTCTGCGGTCGACTTACCGTCCGCCGCGGGGCGGGTGGGTGGCCGCTCACCTGCAGTCGGGCCACCCGCGCGCGATGAGACAGAGTTTGCCGGTCCCGTTCTAAGACGGGGCAGCGGACGCTGACGAAGGCGCGAAGCGGGTCGTGCACCACGTTCTCCTAAACCATGCGGCCGTAGTTGTCCTCGAAGCGGACAATATCGTCTTCGCCGAGATAGGCACCCGATTGCACCTCGATGATTTCGAGCGACGTCTTCCCCGGATTTTTAAGCCGGTGCACGGTTCCAATTGGAATGTAGGTCGACTGGTTCTCGCTTAGCAGGAAGGTCTCTTCTCCGCGTGTTACCTGTGCAGTACCGCGTACGACGACCCAGTGTTCTGCCCGGTGATGATGCATCTGTAGCGACAGGCTCTCGCCCGGTTTAACGACGATCCGCTTCACCTGAAAGCGCTCCCCGGAATCGATCGAGTCGTAGTAGCCCCAGGGGCGATGCACCTTGCGATGGTTGTCCGCTTCCGGCCCGCGTTCCGCGCGAATGCGCGATACGATCGCCTTGATCTGCTGCGCGTTCTGCCGATCAGCGACAAGGATGGCGTCCGGCGTCTCGACCACCACTACGTCGCGCAGTCCGACGCACGCAATGAGCCTGCCCTGCGAATGTGCGAAGGTGTTCGTCGTGTCCTCGAACATGACTCTGCCGCGCGCAACGTTGCCGCCTGCGTCCTTCGGCATGATTTCCCAGATGGCGTCCCACGAGCCGACGTCCGACCATGACGCGTCCATCGGCACGACGACGCCCGGCACATTGCCGCATTCGCCGAGGCGTTCCATCACGGAGTAGTCGATGGAGTCGTCCGGGCACAGTGCGAACGCGTGCGGGTCGAGGCGAATGAACATGTCAGCTGTGGTGCCGTCGTGATGCGCGGCGACGCAGGCTGCGTGGATTTCCGGTCGGAGCGTGTTGACGACGGATAGCCACACGGATGCACGCATCACGAAGATCCCGCTGTTCCACCAGTATTCGCCGGACTGCACGTATTGTTCGGCGAGTTCGCGATGCGGCTTTTCGACGAACCGGTCGATCGTGAAGCCGCCGTCCAGACCGATCGGCATGCCGACACGGATGTATCCGTATCCCGGTTCCGCACGTCGCGGCACGATGCCGATCGTGACCACGGCGCCGTTCGCCGCATAGCGTGCGGCGCGCAGCACAGCCGCCTGAAAGGCATCGCTATCCGGCACAGCGTGATCTGCCGGCATCACGACGAGGACCGCATCGTTGCGGTCCGCGACCGTCACAAGCGCGGCCGCTGTCAACGCGGGCGCAGTGTTGCGCGCGCACGGTTCGAGCACGATGCGGGCGGGCTTGCCGCACTGCCGCAACTGTTCCGCGCTCATGTATCGATGGTTGTCTCCGCAAACAAGCAGCAGGTCGTCCGTCAAAGGCCACGCGTTTTCGAGGCCGTCGAGTCGACGTGCCGTAGCGGCCAGCAATGATTCCTCGCCGAGCAGTTCGATGAGCTGTTTCGGGTATTGCTCACGCGATAGAGGCCATAGTCGTGTTCCGGCGCCGCCTGCAAGGATGACGGGCTGAATGGCGAGTGTCGAATCGGCGCTGGAGGATGGGTGCTTGGAATACGGCACGAGTGTGGTGGGCATTGATCGACTCCATTTCGATTGGGCAATGGAAATGGGTTCACCGTACGTGCGCGTTTTAAGCGGCTCTGTTCGGAGACGCGCTTAAGCGTTGCCCGATTGACAGTTGCAATCAAGCGCATCGAGACCATCGCGATGAAGCAATGAGACGTCGCGGCGCGACGTTCATCGACATCGAAATGCGTCGCTTAAGGAATGAAAGCGTGTATGGACGCGCGCGCGAACGATCAGTGCCGGCACCGGCCGTTTATCAGAAATGAGACAGTTTCGGCCTGTTGAGCGGGGTCGCCGACGGCCTCGGGCGTGTGCTTCAACCGGAGTCGAACCTCACTCGTTCGTGGGAAATTACCTAAGGGCTATATTCAGCAAGGCTAAGCGTGCGATGCAGCATTTTGCGTGCCGCGGCGGCGAAATCTTTTCCTCCTCGATAAACCGTTCATAACTGAGACATTCTGCGCACCTGAATCATTGCAGGGTTAACCATATGAAGCAAAAGGTCATGTAAATCAAACGTTTGAGGTCCATGGCACAGAAGTCGCTTAAGAGGGGCATCGCATGAAGGACGTCTTAAGCTACGTCCCAGGAACTAGAAAGAATCGGGCCTGCTGCAGCGCGGCAGGTGTTCTGAAAACTGGCCTGCAGCTTCGATGCCCCTCGCTTACCGGTCCGGTATCCGAGGTGACCCTGGCGGAAACAATCATGCTCGACGCGACAAACGATCAACTCGAAAATCATTTGCTAGCTGCCTTCCCCGTTCCGGAACTGGCAGCGCTCGCACCGAATCTCAAACTCCAGCGGCTTAGGCCCGGGCAGTTGTTGTCCGATTCGGGCGAATCCATCAAGAACGTCTATTTTCCAACCACCGCCATCATCTCGATGATCTACCTGATGGCCGACGGCGCGACAGCCGAGGTCGCGGCAGTGGGCAACGAAGGCGTGATCGGCGTACCCATCCTGATGGGCGGCGCGACGATGCCTAATCGCATCGAAGTGCGCAGCGGCGGCTACGCGTACGCCATGAACGCGCAGCTCTTCAAGCACGAGTTCGAGCGCAGCCAGTTCGTCCATCAACTCATGCTGCTTTACATCCAGACCCTCCTGACGCAGATCGCGCAAAGCGCGTTGTGCAACCGGCATCATCACGTCGTCAAGCAGGTGTGCAGCTGGTTGCTCCTCACCCAGGATCGTTTGAAGTCCGAAGAACTGGCTGTCACGCAGCAACTGATCGCCACGATGCTCGGCGTTCGCCGCGAAGGCGTGACGGAGGCTGCGGGCAAGCTGCAGGAAGCAGGTCTCATTGGCCAGCGTCGTGGCCACATCACGATCCTGGACCGCGAAGGTCTCGAAGCACGCGCATGCGAATGCTATGGGATCGTCAAGCGGGAATTCGAACGGCTTCTTGGTGCCAGCGCCGTAGAAAAAAGCAGCACAGGGCGCTACCTGGGATCCTCGTCCGCGTACTCGAGGGAGAGCGGAATGGTGCGACATACGCGCGTGCTCGAGTGCTGAACCAGAGCGTCGGTGAGACGGGCGGCCAGCAGGCCGGCACGCCCATTTGACTAACGCGCCCTCAGGTTTCACCCCGCCCGAAGCAGGTCGTCGACATCGTCGATCTCGACCGCACTCCCTGTTTCATCGCGGGCAACGATACCGGAAGAGACATCATGACAATCAAAAGCAGGTTAGTCGCTTTGCTGCTGTTTTCGGGTTTTGCCGGCTGCGCGATCGCGCCAGGGCCCTATCTGGATCCGGCGAGAATGCAGGAGGAGCCGGTCGACAATTCGCAGGCAACGGCATACCCGGTCCACATGATCAATGCGAAGGTTGTCGCTAGCCAGGTTCGAGTGAGCGATGCGACCAACCGACCGTTGCCCCAGCAATCGGCGAAGGGATACGAGGACTACAAGGTCGGGCCCGGCGACATTCTGGGCATTACCGTGTGGGGACATCCAGAGTTGACCGTCAACGCCGCCGGGCCAGCGCCGCTACCCGGGGGCGCGGATGCGAATCCGCAGACCCTCGCCGGCGGTGCGGGCTCACAGGTCGATCCGAACGGCCTGCAGGTCGCCGCTGACGGCACGATCTACTTTCCCGTGCTGGGACGTGTCCGCGTGGCAGGCATGACGACCGCCAGCATCGGTCGTCTGCTGATGCAGGGCCTGAGTTCCTATGCCGTCAAGCCGCAACTCGAAGTACGCGTCCAGCAGTTCCGCAGCCAGCAGGTTCACATGGCCGGGCAGGTGAAGAATCCTGGCGCACTGCCTGTCACCGATATGAGGCTCACGGTGGTGGATGCAATTACGCGCTCGGGCGGCACGCTCGCCGACGCCGATCTGCAGCGCGTTCAACTGACACGTGGCGGCAAATCGTATGTGCTCGATGTGCAGCGTGCGCTCGATCGGGGTGATATCACGCAGAACGTCGATCTGCGCAGCGAGGACATCGTCTACGTTCCGGATCACAACGCAAGCCGCGTTTTTGTGCTGGGCGAGATCGGGAAACCCCAGTCGCTCTTCATGGACAGGGGAAGGCTGACGCTTGCCGATGCGATATCAGGGGCAAGCAGTCTCGATTCGCGTAGCGCGGACCCGCGACAGGTGCTGGTCATTCGACGATCGCCCGACGACCCGACCCGCCCGCTGATTTACCGGCTCGACATGACGCAGGTCGACGCGATTCTGCTTTCGACCCAGTTCGACCTGCAGCCGCTCGATGTGGTCTATGTGGGCACGAAGGAAATTGCGCGTCTGAACCGTCTGCTCGAACAGTTGCTGCCTACGGTGACGAGCCTGTACCTCGCCTATTCCGTCGGTCACTAATACACCAGACGCGCACTCAGTTACTTTTTACGGTCCATCTTCATAGGGACACCAACGTGACTACGCCGAACCTCGACGCAAGATTTCTAAGCCCCACGAACGACGGCGCGCTTCACGCGCGGGACGTGATCCGCATGTTGTCGGATCACGTATGGACCATCGTCGCCACGACCCTGGTGGTCGTGGCGCTCACAGCGGCATACGTGTTCCTCGTGACGCCCGTCTATACGGCGGATGCGCTCGTGCGTGTAGACGCGCCCGATCCAAACGCGCTGGGCATTGCTCCGCAGGGACAGGTTCTGATGCAGAAGGCGGCGCCACCCACGGCCGCCGAAGTGGCAATGATGCAAAGTCGCACGGTGCTTGAGCCGGTACTGCACAAGTATGGTTACGACCTGACGGTCAAGCCTCGCTCGATCCCGCTGCTTGGTCTGATCTCAAGCAAGTTCGCGAAGGCGGGCAGTCCGTCGCGCGCCTGGTTCGGGCTGAAAACCTATGCATGGGGCGGCGAGCAGATTCATGTCGATACGTTGAACGTGCCGCCCGATCTGGAAAACGTAGTACTACGTCTGCGTGCGCTGGAAGGCAACCGCTACGAGGTGATCGATCCTGATGGAGAGACGCTGCTGACGGGCAAGACCGGTGTAATGGCGTCCGAGGGTAATGTATCGATGCTGGTGTCGCGGCTGGTCGCGCGGCCGGGTACCGAATTCGAGGTTACGCCCTGGAACAAGGTCAATGCGCTCAAGCGGTTTTCGCACGACGTGAAGGTGCTCGAAAAGGGTAAGGAAACGGGCGTCGTGCAGATCTCGTTCGACAGCAGCAATCCCATGCTCGCGGCCAATGTCGCTAACGGGATCGCGGAAGGTTATGTCGCGGCGACGATCACGAACCATCGGATGAACGATAGCAAGACGCTCGACTTCATCAATCAGGAACTGCCGCGTCTGCGCGAAGAACTTCGCCAGACGGAGGCAAAGCTGACCAGCTACCAGTCGGAAGCGGGTTCGCTGCAGCCGACTGTCGAAGCGCAGTCGTATTTGCAGGGCGGTATCGACTTCCAGAGGCAGATTGCCGCGTTGCAGTTGCAGCGCACGCAACTGCTCCAGCATTTCACGCCGACCAGTCCGCCGGTTGCGAACATCGACCAGCAGCTGGCCCAGCTGAATGACGCAAAGAGCAAGTTCGATGCGCGGTTCAATAACATGCCCGTGTCCGAACGCAAGAACGTCGATCTCACGCGTAACGCGAAAGTGGCGGAATCGATCTATGTGGCGATGGTGAACAAGGCCGAGGAATTGACGGTTCGCCGCGCGGGCACGACGGGCAATGTGCAGATCGTGGATAGCGCGATCCGTCCCGCGGATCCTGTGTCGCCGAATGTGCCCCTCGTGATGGGCGCGAGCGTCGGTGTGGGGCTCATGCTGGGCGCGCTGCTTGTCTTTACGCGCAGCCGGTTGCTGACGGGCGTTAGCGATCCGCATTTCATCGAGCGCGAAATGAGCGTGCCGGTACTCGGATCGGTGTTGTACAGCGCGCATCAGGCGCAGCTGGACCGGCAGGTTCCGCGCCGCAATTTTGCCGGCAATATCGGCGAGGGCATGCTGCTTGCAGGCGCCAATCCAACCCACGCCGGCGCGAACTCGATATTGCCGCCTGAAGCGCACTACCTGCTTGCACGACGCGGGCCGCACGACTCATCGGTCGAAGCGTTGCGCGGCGTTCGCACGGCGCTCCAGTTCAACGTCGGCGAGGCATCGGACAAGACGGTTGTGCTGACCGGACCCACGCCGGGTTCGGGCAAGAGTTTTGTCGCAGCCAATCTTGCCGTGCTTGAGGCTGAAACCACCAAACGGGTGTTGCTGATCGACGCAGACATGCGATGCGGGCGCCTTGCGCCGCTCTTTAACCAGCCGAATTCAGGTGGACTCGCCGAACTGCTGATGGGCAAGGTCGATCTTGAGCATGCGATTCGCGACGTTGGCATACCGGGGCTGTCGTTCATTTCGTGCGGGGCGTATCCCGCCAATCCGTCCGAACTGCTGATGATGCCGCGTTTCAGGCAGTTGCTCGAACACCTCAACCATCGCTTCGATCTGGTGATCATCGATACGCCGCCGCTGCTCGCTGTCAGCGACGCGGCGATCATCGCGAATGGCGCAGGGAAAACCGTGCTGATCCTGCGCTCCGGCATGCAGACGGAGGAAGAAATCACCGAGACGATCACGAAGCTGGAGCGCGCAGGCGCCTGGGTCGTGGGCGTAGTCTTCAACGCCGTTCCACTGCGCCGCAGCGAACGACGCAGCTATAGCTACCTGTCGGCGTATTCGAATCATAACCACATGGCAGCGTAACGACGGACTCGGGCGCGTGCGCGATGCGGCCCTGGCGGGCGGGCGTGCCACGCGTCGCCCGTCAATACCGGAGAGGTCAGCTTGAGAGAAGGTTACGAGGACTATGCGAGAGCGGCCGGGATCGTCCTGGTCGTGTATGGGCATGTACTGCGCGGACTGGTGAGTGCGGGCCTGGTGCCGTCGCATCACTGGATCCTTCAGTCCGATTACGCGATCTACACGTTCCACATGCCGCTCTTCTTTGTGCTCTCCGGCCTGCACGTGGAGCGCAGCTTGCGCCGCGGCGCGGCAGGGTATCTGGCATCGAAGCTGCAGACGATCGTGTATCCGTATTTCCTGTGGTCGCTTGTGCAGGGACTGGTGCTGCTGTTCGCATCGGGCGAAACAAATCACCCGTTCTATCCATCGGATCTCGTGAGGATGTTCTGGGATCCCTTCAGCCAGTTCTGGTTTCTCTACGCACTATTTCTGTGTCACATCCTGATCGTTCTGACGACGACCCATCGCATCAGGCTTGTTTGTGCGGCCCTCGTCGCTTACGCAATCGGAAGCATCTTCGATATCGGGATTCTCGCGTTGTCACTGAAGTTCTTTCTCTTCTTTGCGGCGGGCGTCCTGCTGGCAGGCCATGTGCGTGCAATGGTGTCGCCTTTGGCAACGGTGCCCGGGATGCTGGCGACAGCAGTCGCGCTCGGCGTCGCCATTTATCTTGCCCGTCCGCACGGCGAATACAACAGCGTCTGGGCGTTGCCAGCCACCGCGCTGGGCATTCTGCTGGTATTCGAGTTCGCATTATGGATGGATCGCTTTGGCGAATCGGTCGTACTCACGACGCTAGGCCAGGCCTCGATGCCGATCTATCTTGTGCACATTCTCGCGGGCTCAGGGGCACGCATCGTGCTGATGCATCTGCACGTCGACAATCTTTACGTGCAACTGTTTGCCGGTGTGATCTGCGGTCTGGCGGTTCCGCTCGTTCTGTACCTTGTCGTGCAGAAACTTCAGCTGGAGAAAGTTTTTGGCTTTCCCAAAGGGGGTTCGTCGCGAAGTGGACAGGGTCGGCCCGCCGGTGCGCTCAACTGACGTGATGAAGACCGTCGGTGAAGCGGTTGCGCGGACTGTGCGACGAGAGATGAATTCGTCGAGAGGATGCGAGTGGAAAAGAAGGGCGCGAGAGAGGCAGATGAGGGGCGCGGATGGAATCAGCTTCTACTGCCGTCGTGCCGGCTGTCGCGCACCAGTGCGTTGAACCACCGGCCGATCGCGCGCCCGCGCGCGGAGGCCAGTGTCGCAAGTCGCGGCACATCGGCGGCATCTCGCCTTGCGCTGATTTCGTCAGGGGTCAGAGCGCGCTCCGTCCTTTCATCGGCGCGGCGCGCAGCGATGCACAGCGACGCGACGACGACGACAGCGATGACTTCGAGGATGGCAAAGGTGATCAACAGGTACATGGTTTTCGCAAGAAGTCACGGTTCGGAAGCGGGGACAGGCCTGCATCTGGAGTCTGACGCAATGCGTTGTCTCGCGATTCGCCGAACAGTAGTCAGCGCGCGGTTCTATTCGGCGAATTGGAGGGCGGGCGCTCCCGTGATGCGGACGTCCGTCAGCCCACTTTCGACGGGAGCGGTCAGGTGAAAGTGGCCGTTCCCTATCCCGTTTCGCCGGTCTCGACGGCAAGGATACCGCGAACGCAGCGCTTGCTGGGCGGGGTGTGTGTTCGGCTCCGTACATTGCTCATGTTTAGTGCCGACTACAGTGATCCTGATGGATGCATTGCAACACGTCGTGCCGCAGTGCACCGGCAGGACCGCTGTACGTCGAAAATCGCCAGACCTGTTCCGTATGACGAATGCCTGAGTGGCCCTGTGCGACTGGCAGGCGGCGCGCGGACCAAGGTGTGCCGGAAAGGTGACGTCAGGTACGACGACAAGTTGGGTAGTGAGCTGCAGCAGCACGAAAAACGCCTAGCAATTGATTGGAATGCTGCTTTGCAGCAGCTTCACGGCGGTCCGTCGATTTATTTATGCCAGCGCGGCCCGAAACTTTCAGCCTCCATACCCACGACGATGCTAAAACGCAGCTTACTCGCCAACTACGCAGGGCAAACTGTCACCGTCGCGCTCGGTATGGTCATGGTGCCGGTGTATGTGCGCCATCTTGGCGTCGAGGCGTATGGGCTGATTGCGCTGAATGCGGTGCTGCTTGCGTGGGTCCAGGTGCTGGATCTGGGCCTCTCGCCAACGCTGTGCCGTGAGCTCGCCCGGATGCGCGACGATGCAGCGAGAGCAGAGGTGCGGGTGCTGTTGCAGTCGCTGGAAAAGTTTGTCGCCGGCATGTGCGTGCTGCTCATCGTACTGTCCCTGTTCGCGGCGCCGTTCTTTGCGCAGGACTGGCTCAAGGCGAAGGCGCTGCCCGATCGCGAGATACAGATCGCATTCATGCTGATGGTGCTGACCGTCTCGGCACGCTGGCTGTCTTCGCTCTACAGAGGCGGGCTCGTCGGCATCGACCGGCAGGCGACATTGAACGTCGTCGTCGTGACCTTCGCGATCGTTCGGGCCGTGCTGGTCGTGCCCGTGATCATGATATGGCCGCGGGTCGAGGTCTTCTTCCTGTGGCAGCTCGGCGCGATCGTGGGCGAAGGGCTCACGATGCGGCTCCTGCTGGGGCGCGTCATCCACGCCCCGATGCTGGTCTCGACGTTCTCCCGCGCGCTCCTGATGTCACGCGCGAAACTTTCGCTGTCGATTGCATTCTCGGCGCTCGTATGGGCGACGACGACGCAGATCGACAAGGTGATTCTGTCAAAGATGCTGACGCTGCCCGCGTTTGGCGTGTTCAGCATGGCGACGTTGCTGGCGGGTGGCATCCTGCTGCTGGCCAATCCGATCCAGCAGTCGTTCATTCCACGCTTTACTGCCGATAGCATCGGCGATGGCGAGCGCGCGATCGTGAGCTATTTCCTTGCGAGCGAGATCACGATGATCGCCGTGATTCCAGTCGCCGTCATTTTTGCGGCCGTACCTGAACTTGTCCTGCGGCTATGGTCGCTGTCTGCGCCGTCGACCCCGGAGGCATGGCGCATCCTGCAGTGCTATGCGATCGGCAACGCCTGTTCGGCGATTGCCGGCCTGTCGTTTCTCCTGCAGTACGCAAAGGGAAACCTGTCGCTGCATATCAAGGGAAACCTGATATTCCTCGTCATGCTGGTGCCCGCAATCCTGTATGGGGCGTTCCACGGCGGTGCGCGTGGCGTTGCCTACGCATGGCTCGCGATGAACGTCTTTCAGCTGCTTGTCTGGGTTGGCATCGTGCACCGGCAGTTCCTGCCGGGTATCAATCTGAGCTGGTACAAGGGAATGGCCGCACGGGTCGCGGCTGCCGCGCTGGTCGCCTATGCCTTTCACTTCGTCGACCTGTCGGATCCGCCACGGATCGTGTTGTTCTTTTTCCTCTTTTTCATGTGGCTCGCCATGGTGACCGCGACGGTCGCGGTTTCGCCAATCGCACAACGCAAGGCCCGCGATTTTGCGGGGCGACTTGTCTTCAACTGAGAGCTAGACATGGCTTCGAATTCCGTACCCCACGTGACGAATCCGGTTCTGTCCATAGTAGTCCTCTGTTACAACCAGGAAGACTATATCGGCGCGTGTCTGCAGAGTGTTCTGACCCAGAAGGTCGACGTGCCGTTCGAGGTGGTAATCGGCGACGACGGATCGAAAGATGGCTCTGTCGAGGTGATCGAGTCGTTCCGCGCACGCTATCCGGGGATCATCAAACTGGTGCGGCACGAAAGTAACGTGGGCTACTCGCGCAACTTTGCAGATGTGATTGCCGAAACATCAGGTGAATACATCGCGTGCATCGACGGCGACGACATGATGCTGCCGGGAAAACTCGCGCGACAACTCGATTTCCTCGAAACCCAGCGGGACTTCGGCATGGTCGTGCACAAGATGCGCACGATCAATTCAAAGACGGAAGAGCCCGTAGATTTCCCGTTGCCCAGGGCGAAACCAGCGGTTTTCGACGCCGAGTACCTGATCGAACGCGGCCCGTTCTTTTTTACCAGCTCCGCGATGTTTCGCGGCGAGTTACGCAGGCGCTATCCGGTCAATCTGGATCTCAAGGCGGTTGCCGATGTGGCGAACCTGATGCAGTCCTTCTATGGAACGCGCGCCCGCTATCTCGATGAGGAAATGGGGCTTTACCGTGTCAATCCTCAAGGATTTACGTCGACGGTCATCAAGAATCCGGCGCGACACGAGACCAATATCAGCGACATGATGAAGACGTACCGCATGGCTGAAGACCTCGGCATGGACAAGGGCGTTGTGGATCGCGGACGGGCCCGCCTCTATCTCGGCTCGGCAATCATGTATCTGGAAACCGGCCACTACCCGGAATTCGAGCGTTGCATCGCGACCAGCATGCGCTTCGGCAGGATCAGTTCGAAACAGGCGGGATTGCATGCGATGCGGCACTGGCCGCGCACGCTGCGCCGTTCGTACACCTTCGCGAAGCAGATGTTCGGCCGAACTCCGACGGTGCGCGTATGAGCGTCCTCACCGATACCTTTACGCGGATAGGCAGGCTGCAGTGGCTTGACCGATGGAATCTGCTGCAACTTGCCTGGTACCGGATCAAGGCCCGCGTCTGGTACGCGCACGAATTCGCCTCGGTCGGCGAGAAGACGGCGATCTATCGGCCGATGCTGCTCTCGAACGTGCGCCATGCCTCGATCGGAAGTCGCGTGCTGATCAGGCAGGGCGCGCGTATCGAACTGATCGTCACCGACCCGGATCGGCTGCCTTCGCTGACGATCGGCAACGACGTGAATATCGAGCAGAACGTTCACATCGTGTGCGGCTCGTCTATCGAGATCCACGACAACGTCACCATCATCGGCAACTGCGCAATCGTCGATGTCGAGCATCCCTATGAGGATGTGTACGACCCCGTTCGGATCGGGCGGCGTATCCGCACGAAGGGTAACCGCGTGGTGATTGGCGCAGGCAGCTTTATCGGCTTCGGCTCGATGATTTTGCCGAATGTCGTGATTGGACGTCATTCGGTGGTGGGCAGTCATTCCGTCGTTACGCGTGATGTGCCCGATCACTGTGTCGTCGCTGGCAATCCGGCGAGGGTAATCAAGCGCTACAGCTGGCAAACGCAAACTTGGGAGCGGTGCGAATCATGAAAGTACTCATCACTGGAGGTGCGGGTTTCATTGGCTCGAACCTTGCGAAAAAGCTGGTGGCCGCTAACGCGACGGTGACCGTGCTCGACAATCTCTCTCCGCAGATTCACGGAGACGATCCCTATAACAAGTCGGCGCTATTCCTGTCGCTCGACCCAAAGGTCCACTTTATCGAGGGTTCGGTCGCCGATCGCGCTGTGCTTGAGCGTGCCATGGAGGGGCAGGACGCGATCGTCCACCTTGCAGCGGAGACAGGCACAGGTCAGTCGATGTATGAAGTCAGCCGCTACGTGGATGTCAACGTGGGCGGTTCCGCGCTGATGCTCGACATTCTTGTGAAGAGCAAAAGTAAAACGGTTCGCAAGGTGGTCGTCGCGTCGTCGCGCGCGATTTACGGCGAGGGCAAGTATCGATCTCCCGCGCTTGGCGTCGTCTATCCCGATGCACGTGAAGAAAAGGACTTGCGCGCGGGACGATTCGACTATCTGTGTCCGCAGTCCGGTGAGCCGATGGAATGCCTGCCGACGGACGAAGACTCGAAGATCCATCCATCGTCGGTATATGGCATTACGAAATACGATCAGGAAATGATGGTGATGACCGTGTGCCGTTCGATCGGTATCGGCGCCAGCGCATTGCGATACCAGAACGTCTACGGTCCGGGGCAGTCGCTGTCCAATCCCTACACGGGCATCCTGTCTATCTTCTCGACACGCATCAAGAACGGCAATGACATCAGCGTGTTTGAAGACGGACTCGAAAGCCGCGATTTCGTGTTTATCGATGACGTTGTCGATGCAACAGAAGCGGCGCTCTTCAATGCGAATTCGGATGATCGCGTGTTCGGCATCGGTTCGGGCCAGAGAACGGCGGTGATCGATGTTGCAAGGAAACTGCGGGCGCTGTATCGAAGTGACGTGTCGATCGCGGTGACCGGCGCGTTCCGCCTTGGCGACATCCGGCACAACTACGCGGACCTCACGCGGGCACGCGAACTGCTCGACTTCGAACCCAAGGTGAGTTTCGCCGAAGGTATCGAGCGCTTCGCCGCATGGGTAGAAGGGCAGGAAGTGCAGCCGGATCACTACGAGCAGAGCATCGTCGAAATGAAATCGCGTGGACTGTACCAGGCGAGTCAGGAAGCAGCGGCGTGACGAACGGGAGCCTGAATATGAACGCCAATGCCGGGTATGCGCGACCCTTGATCGGCGTCGTGACGGTCCTTTACCAGTCCGATGGTGTGCTGGAAGATTTTTTCGCCAGTCTTGAAGTGCAGCAGCACGTCAATCTCAAGGTGTATGTGATCGACAACAGCGCAACTGAAAGCGGCAGCATCACGTCGCGCCGGATGGCCGATCAGGCCGGCATCGATACCCAGATCGTGTTTAACAACGCGAATGTCGGTGTCGCCCGGGGCAATAACCAGGGCATCAAAATGGCGCTGGCGGACGGCTGCGATTATGTGCTGCTGGCTAACAACGACGTCGAGTTTCGGGACCCGATGACGATCGCGAAACTACTCGCCCCCGTTGCCGCCGGCACGACGCTGGCCACATTCCCGAAGATCATGTACCACGGCACCAATCGTATCTGGTGCGCGGGCGGTTCGATCTCCCGCCTGAAGGCAATCACCGCGCATGTCGGTGACGGCGATGAAGATACCGGGCAGTTCGATGATGAACTGTTCTCCGAGTACGCGCCGACCTGCTTCATGATGCTTGATCGAAGTGTGTTCGAGCGCGTCGGCATGATGGACGAAAAATATTTCGTCTATTACGACGACACCGACTTTGTCTGGCGAATGAACCACGCCGACATTCATCTGCTTTATGTCCCCGTGTCGCAGGTAGGGCACAAGGTCAGTTTTTCGACGGGTGGTGACGAGACGCCTTTCAGCCTCTTCTATTGCACCCGCAATCGTATCTATTTCAGCCGCAAGAACCTGGGCTTTCCATACTCCGTGATTGCCGCGGGGTACTCGCTGATCGCCATGCTTGCGAAATGCCCGCGTTTCACGCCGGCCGGGCGCAAAAGCGTGATACGCGGAATCGTGGCGGGGATGCGCCTCGCCTGACAGGGGTCGGGCCGACGCTGTTAGCGCGTGCGAATGGCAGACACAGCAGCATAGACACAACACCAGGCAGACAAACCGTCCTTCGAAGAGGCGATCATGACGCGCAAAGGCATCATCCTGGCCGGAGGCTCCGGCACCCGGCTCTATCCGATCACGCATTCGGTTTCAAAGCAGCTGCTGCCGGTGTATGACAAGCCGATGGTTTACTACCCGCTTTCGACACTGATGGTGGCGGGTATCCGTGACGTGCTCATCGTCTCGACGCCGCGCGACCTGCCCGGTTTTGTCGCGCTGTTCGGCGATGGCAGCCGCTGGGGCATGAACCTGCAGTATGCGGTGCAACCTTCGCCGGACGGACTTGCGCAGGCATTCGTGATCGGGCGCTCGTTCGTGGGCCATAGCCCGAGCGCACTGATTCTCGGCGACAACATTTTTTATGGCCACGATCAGGCTGCGCTGCTGGAGCGCGCGAACCAGCGCGCCGAAGGTGCGACTGTGTTCGCGTATCACGTGCAGGATCCGGAGCGCTACGGCGTCGTCGAGTTCGATCCGCGATTCAGGGCACTTTCAATCCAGGAGAAGCCATCGAATCCACGCTCGAATTATGCGGTGACGGGTCTCTACTTCTACGACAGACAGGTTTGCGATATCGCGGCCGATATCCGTCCGTCCGCACGCGGCGAACTGGAAATCACCGACGTCAACACGTGCTATCTGGACCGCGAGCAGCTTCACGTCGAGATCATGGGGCGAGGCCATGCCTGGTTCGATACCGGCACGCATGATTCGCTGATCGACGCGGCAAGCTTCATTGCGACGCTTCAGAAGCGTCAGGGAATGATGGTTGCGTGCCCGGAGGAAATCGCTTTTCGCAAGGGCTGGATCGATGCGGAGCAATTGCAGATGCTCGCAGGACCGCTCACTAAAAATGCTTATGGAAAGTACCTTCTGAGCCTTCTCTCCGACCGGGTGACGTGGCCCAGCGAAGAGGCGTTCGCCGTCCCCGCATAACCCCGTGCAAGAGGCGTCCGGTCGCGCGTCACCCGGCCGGCCTTCTGTGCGAATCCGAACCGAACCAGGGATAACACCCGCCTAGGATCGTTACTAATGTCGCAGCGCGGCAATCATATCCAGCCGCGGTGCATCTGTCCGATCAGGGAGATTTTCGATGAAGGTTGCACTTGTTCATGACTGGCTTGTTACCTACGGCGGGTCCGAGAAAGTGCTCGAAGAAATTGTCGAATGCTTTCCTGACGCGGACATCTTCTGCCTTGTCGATTTCCTGTCGGATCGCACTTTTCTTAAGGGAAAGACGGCAACCACTTCGCTGGTGCAGAAGCTTCCATTTGCGAAAAAGCGGTATCGCGGTTATCTGCCGTTATTCCCGTTCGCGATCGAGCAGTTCGATCTGTCGGCCTACGATCTGATCATCTCAAGCTCGCATGCCGTGGCAAAAGGTGTGATCGTGGGCCCCGACCAGTTGCATGTGAGTTATGTGCACTCGCCGATCCGCTATGCGTGGGATCTTCAGCATCAGTACCTGAAGGAAGCGGGTCTGACAAAGGGCGTGCGCGCCACGCTTGCGCGCGCTGTGCTGCACTACCTGCGTACGTGGGACACACGCACATCGAACGGCGTCGACGCGTTTGTCGTCAATTCGGATTTCATTGCCCGTCGGGTTCAGCGCGTATACCGGCGCGAGGCAACTGTCGTTTATCCGCCGGTCGACATCGAAGCGTTCCAGCTGTGCACGGAGAAGGAATCGTTCTACGTCACGGTCTCGCGCATGGTGCCGTACAAGAAGATGGATCTGCTTGTCGAAGCATTCGCCGGCATGCCGGATCGCACACTGGTTGTGATCGGCGACGGCCCGGATATGGCGAAGGTGCAAGCCAAAGCTGGCGCGAACGTGAAGATCATGGGACATCAACCCTTCGCTGTGTTGAAGGACTATCTGCAGCGCGCGCAGGCATTCGTATTTGCCGCCGAGGAAGATTTCGGCATCTCGGTTGTCGAAGCGCAGGCGTGCGGCACACCGGTGATTGCATTCGGCAAGGGTGGCGCGCTCGAGACCGTCATCGACGCATCGCGACCCATGCCGACCGGCGTCTTTTTCGAAGAGCAGACCGTCGAGGCGGTGCAGGCCGCCGTCAGACATTTCGAGGAACGTGCGCAGCGCTTCCTGCCTGAACACTGTCGGGCCAACGCGGAACGGTTTTCGAAGGCCGCTTTCCGCGCGGGCTTCATGGCGGCGGTGCTTAAGGCGGCGGAAGGGCGACAGCAGTTGCCGGTGTGGCAGAAGATCCGGCTGTCGCTTATGCAGCCTGCGCATCATGTGCCTGCGTCCGGCACCCTTGAAGAGATCGATATGCAATCTGTCTAGCGCGCACCTGAACGACGGAGCGGGCCTTCCCGCACGAACGAACACGACGATGCAACGGTTTTGCAGGCTCATATAAAAAAGTCAGCGGCACTTCATACGAGGACATGCCAAGTGAACTCCACCATTAGCATTGGGTATCCGCTATTACCCAGACTGGGCGTACGTCCTTTCCCTGTACTTGCGAACAAGTTCTCGCTCGCTGCAGCCGACTTGCTGGGCTACACGCTCGCACTGCTCGTCACGACCCATTTTCTCGGTACGTTCGAGTCTGCCGATCTATCCGATTTTCGGGCGACGTTCGCGAACCAGCCGGTGCTGATTTACCTGCTGCTCGCGGTGGCGGGAACCGCATGGTTCTGGGGAGGGCTGCGACACTACACGTGCCGCAAGCCGATGTGGCGTGAGTTCCAGGAAATTTTCCGGACACTGATCGTGCTGGCCGTCATTCATCTGGCGCTCACCACGCTGACAAAAGGCCTGTTCTCGCGAGGATGGTGGGCATTGATCTGGAGTTGCGCACTCGTCCTCGTGCCGGCGTGCCGGTCATTGATGAAGCGCGCTCTTGACTACGCGGGTCTCTGGAAGCGGCCGACATTGATCATAGGCTGCGGTGAAAACGCGATGGAGGCAAAGCAGGCGCTGACGAGCCAGGCATTTCTGGGCGTCGCCGTGGTGGCCTATGTCGCGCCCGAAGTGAACACGAAAGACATCGCGGTGTCCGATGCGCCCGTCGTGCACGGCGTGACACCCGCCACATTCAGGTCGTTGCCCGGCGTGCAGGTCGTCATCGCGCTTGAACACGATCATCGCGCGCTGCGCGACGCCTGGGTTCGTGGGCTCACACAGAATGGTGTTCGCGACGTCACCGTCATGGCGTCGATGCGTGGTGTGCCCCTGTCCGGCACTGACATGTCGTACTTCTTCGGTCATGAAGTCATGATGCTGCGCGTGCAGAACAATCTCGCGCGCTTTTCAGCCATTGTGGTGAAGCGGGCCTTCGATCTGGCTGTTGGCGGGTTCCTGATGCTGATGTTGTTGCCGCTCTTCGCGATCCTGATGACGCTCGTGGCGCAGGACGGCAGTTCCGCGTTTTTTGGTCACACGCGAATTGGCCAGAACGGCAGGCGGTTCAAGTGCTACAAGTTCCGCTCGATGGTGCCGGACGCCGACAAGGTGCTCAAGGCGCTGCTGGAACGCGATCCAGTCGCACGTGCCGAGTGGGAGAAGGACTTCAAGCTGAAAAACGATATCCGCGTCACATCGATCGGCGCGTTGCTGCGCAAGACCAGTCTCGACGAACTGCCGCAGCTCTGGAACGTATTGAAAGGCGACATGAGTCTCGTCGGGCCGCGTCCGGTCATCGAAAAGGAAATCGAGCGATACGGCGACGAGGCTGCCTATTATCTGCTCGCCAAACCGGGCATGACGGGTCTATGGCAGGTGAGCGGGCGCAACGACACCGACTACGCGAGGCGTGTGTTTCTTGACGCGTGGTACGTGAAGAACTGGTCGCTCTGGTATGACATCGCGATCCTGTTCAAGACGGTTGGTGTCGTGTTGCGCCGCGACGGCGCTTATTAACCGGCGACTCAGGAGTCGGGTCGTGCGGTGACCGCCACGCGATCGCGAAAAGCACCCGCGTGGTGCATTATGTCAGGTAAGGCATACCTGTTTATTTATATGATAATTAAACAATTTACCGAATATATGTTGTATTGATCAGGGTATGCGGTAATTCATAATATAAATGCAATTGTTATTGTAATTTTTATACTCATTCGCGCTTTCGTATCCTCATGCGATGCCTCCCGGAAAGGAGAAAAATTTCCTCCTTCCGACCCCGTTCAGATCTGGATATGCTCCCGCCGTTGGTTCGTTTTTCCGTCTCAAATGACTGATTTTGTTCGATTTGCCGCATAAGCGTTTGGCAATTCTGCAAATATTCTGCGAAACCCGTTTTCCTCAATCCTCTGACGAACCAGGGTGTTTCTTGCTTATTGGAAAGTTTTGCCAGCAGCACTTAAAAATCAGCAAAAAGATACCGCTATACTGCATCGCTTTGACGAAACTAAAACTCGGACAAATGAATCAGGTCAAACGCAGGGATCAGAATAACGGCATCGTTTCTTCCATTTCGGCAATGACGGAACCGGTTCACACCGTGAGCGGGTCCCGCGTTCCGCGGCGCAAATTTCTCGCCGGCCTGCTGGCCGGTGCGGGGAGCGTGGCGCTTTCCGCCTGCGGCGGCGGTGGCGGCTCCGACGGCGCGGGTAGCAACGCTGCCGCCGCCCCGGGTGTGCGCGGACAAAGCGCCGCCGCAGAATCGGCGAACGGCACCCGGCTACCGCCAGCGACGAGCATTGTCGACAGCGCGCAAAACCAGTGGACGATCGGAGGCGACGCAGTCGTGCTGCGTAACGGCGTCAATACCGGCTGCAACATCCGCCCGACATGGCTCGTGTACCTGAATCACGTGGTCTATGCGCAGGACGCGTCCAACACCTGGAGCGTTTATTCGCAGGGTGGCTGGGCGATTACGCCGGACCCGACGACTGTCGCGGCGGCGGCGACGTCCACCAAGCTCTTCTACGGAATGAACGGCCACATGGCGTGGACTTCCACGGCCTATCAGACCATATCGCCCGCGCAGCAGGTCGCGATCCTCCAGGATCTGGGCGTGACCAACTATCGCGCCGACGTGGCCGATGCCGGCATGGCGCAGACCGTCGCGAACGCACTGAAGGGCGCCTTTGCAGGCACGGGCATCTCGATCCTGCCCTGCATCAACGTGTGGAACACGTATAACCAGCACGCCTCGGAATCCGACGCGTACAACCTCGGCCACCAGCTCGCGGTATCGATCGCTACGCCGCTGAAGGGTCTCGTCAAATACATCGAATGCGGCAACGAACTCGATTCAAATGGCCTGATCCACGGCGGAGGTAACCTCGCGACCGATTACGATCCGGCGATCTGGCCGGCATTCCGTGGCGTGCTTCGAGGTTTGATCGACGGCGTCAAATCAGTTGATCCGACCATTCAATGCGGCGTCAACGTGGGGGTGCCGCTCGCCTATGAAGCATTGCAGATGCTATGGAATGGCGTGCAGCCGAATGGCACGTCGACCGGTCAATCCGGCGCGACGCCCCTGCGTTGGGACGTCACAATGTTCCACTGGTACGAAAGCTCGGGCGACATCCGTCGCGCCGGTTCCCAGGGTCTCACCGACGTGCTGCAGATCCTGAGGGATTCGTTCAGCCTGCCGATCTGGCTGACCGAATGGGGCTATCAGCTGTCGGACGACGCGGCGACGCAGGCGACCTACGTCACCACGACGCTGAACGAGTACTACACGATGCGGAGCACCTACAACCTGCAGTCCGTCATGATGTATCAGCTGTTCGATACGGGCACCGATACGTACGGTTTGCTGGCCGCCGACGGCACGACACGCAAGGCGTGCTACGCATCCTTCAAGAACTTCGTCGCTGCCAATCCGGTGTGAACGTAATCGTCCTGCTGTGAGCCCGCGTGGGACGAAGTGTTCCCGCGCGTCCCGCACCTTGATGACCACCCGCGTCGCGTCGTGTTCCGCCGTCGCCGCTGCCGTTTCACTGCGGCGACCGCGCGGGAACCAGATAGCGGGGAAGTGGCCCCACTCGCCAGCTGAAAGGCTGCGAAGTGATCGTCGTGCGCGTCTCGATGCCTTGCCAGTCGCGCTGGATATAGTTACCCGCAGGCACGCTGATGCTCGCGATCCGTTCGTCCGGACCGATCGTCCAGCCGGCGATCACCGGGCTATCGGTGCCGTACTGATATGCCTTGGTGTCATCCGTGTCGACGAGCGTTTTGCTCCACGAGCGATTACCCAGCGTGCTGCTCAACACGGAAGCTGCAACGAACGCAGGCTTCGGCGAAAGATCGTGCCGCAGGATTCCAAAGTTGTGCTCGGGGTTGTTCGGGTCCGGGCCGTCGTCGATGAAGTCGTACCAGAATAGAACGCGAACGGTGGCATAGCGCCGGGACAGCAGGTAACTGCGCGCCAGATTGGCCGCCTCCGTCGCTTCATCCTGCCCCGGCACCTTCGGATTGACGGGCCAGCCCAGTTCCGTCACCCATACCTGAAGTTGCCGTCCGTCCGCCTTCACATGATCGGCGGCAAACTGTTTCAGGTACGGCCACGTTGTCGGGATGCTGACCGCGTCGATGGGCGCGCCGACCGCCTTGTATCCCTTCTCGGGCGTATTGGGCGGCATATACGGATGAACGCTGAAGCCGTCCTGGTCGTTCAACCCACCGTTCTTGATGAGGGCCACCATACAGTCCGCTCCTGGGCCGCCGCCAGCGCCTCCGCCGCCACACGAAATAACCGTCGAGTCGGGGCTGCGTTGCTTGATGGTCCGGTACGTGTCCTTCAGAAGATCCAGATACTGCGTGTAGCCGACCTTGTTGAAGTCCGGTTCATTCCACACTTCCCAGGACTTCACAGTCTTGCCGTATCGCTCGACGACCGCGTCGACGTAGCGGACAAATCGCGCGCGCGCTTCCGGCGACTCAGGAAACAGGGAACTGGAGAACAACGCCGGGTAAGCGCCTCTATTGCCGTAACTCAGGACGGCGAGCGGTGAGATACCGAGTTTCGCGCACGCGGAAATGTAGGTGTCGAACTGTTTGGGAAAGCGAAACTCCCCAGGCGTCTTCTCGATTGCATCCCAGTAGAGTTCGTCGCGGATCCACGAAAAGCCGGCTTGCCGCACGAGCGGAAGCACCACCGCGGGCGATCCCTGGTTCTGCGCAAAGTGCGTGACGACGCCGAAGTCGGGGGGGGCGATCGTCTTGCGCTCCTGCACGACGGCAACATCGACTGCCATGTGTCCACGCGTCGCTCCGTCGGCGGTGGTCAGCGTTGAGTCGATCCGCGCGAGGCCCGGACGGTCGGTCGCCACGGGAATGCTGATCGTGTTTTCACGCGACATATCGCTGATCTGACGTTGATACGAGGCGAGCGGAACGTCCGCGATCCTGCCGTTCTGGTCATAGGGCAAAACGCGCACGGTCAACGTTCCCGTGCCCGCATCGGCCGACGGCGCGACAAGCAATGTGACCGATTTTTTCCCGCCGCCTGAAACGATCAGCGATCCGGCAGGATCGCCCACTCGAATGGAGGTCTGCGCGATGCACGGGATCGAAGCAGTGAACAGCAGGGAGGCGCACAGCAGTGTGCGAAGGCGTCGCGCAGGCGTATTGAAACCATGCGGGCGAGGCCAGGTCGCGCGCATACGCCCTCTGGTTTGCTCCGCGTTTTCCGGACGGCAGAACCGGGTCATGTCCCGACGCATGATGGCGTCACGTAGCCGCCGGGCGGCCGCGCGCGTTGCTCAATCGTCTACTCCGTACGACCGCTCTTCGCTGGTTGAGCACGAACGCGCGTTGCGCCGTGGCGGCACGAAATGCCTCGAATCGCGGCCAGTAACAGATCAGCCAGGCGAGGGGCACGAACGACGTCACCATGATCAGGCTGACCGTTGCCGTGAGGAGCAGGAACAGCAGGATAACAAAGCCGTCGCTGGCCGTGAATGCCAGTACGCCAAGCAGCAGCAGACCGCCGACAAGGCCCATATCGGTGATCATCCCTGGGACGCTTGTGAAGGTGACATCGTTGATTTCGTAAAGCGCCTGACTCATGGAAATGTAGGACAGGTACCCATATTCGGCGTTGAGCTGACGTGCTGTGACGCCTTTCAGGATGTCTGAGAACCGCGCGTCGAACAGAAACGGGTATCCCGATAGCCGGCTCGCAAACGTCTCGGATCCGAAGAAATTATGCTGGCTCATATAAAGCGCGACCGCCATGGAAGCGCCGGTGAACAACACCAATGAAACCAGCGGATGGATCGCCCGTAGCTGGCGGCGAAAGCCGTACAGGATCGCGAACACGAGCAGCACCATCGACGCCTTGGAAAAGCTGATGACGAGCCCGATGCCGTACAACACGACCATTGCCCGGTTGATGGGCCGCCGCTCCATCAGATAGATCATGAACGACGCGACCAGCAGCGACGCAAAAAATCCCGCTTCGCGTGAGAAGCCGCTGACGCGTGCGAAGTAGAGAATTTCGTAGAAGTTAGTGTTGGTCTGGGTCGCCGAATCGCCCCACAGCATGGATGAAACCTGGTCAGGCCCCAACTGGACGGCAAGATCGTAATCGACGTAGTAGAGAACGAACTGCGCAAGCGCGAAGACGATATTGATTGCCATCCACACATGCAGATATTCGATACGCCGTGAAAACGTGTACATGAGGTAGCCGATACAGATCGCGACGGACACGACCTTGGCCGCGGCCATCGGCAAGCTGAGCAGACAGACCGCGACGGCGATGACAACCGGGACGCCCCATCGGCGAGACGTGGCAAGGAGAAACGCGCTGAATCCCGGGTCGAGAAACGGGATCAGGACATACAGGTAGATCGTGACGCCAGAAACCTGTGGATTGAAAATCACACAGGTAAAGAACATGTAGAAAAGCATCGAGACGACTTTTGCGTACATTGGCATCTCCGGCGCCTTTCGTGCGCTCGAGTCATGGAATTTTCGCAGCGTGGATCGGGGGCGGAAGCCGGCACGCGCCCTCTTCGACAGCAACATCGTCTCAAGGTAGGGTGGGCGGGCTCCCCGCTCAGTGCGGAACCGAACTTTAAGGCGGCCTTCTTTTATGTCGCTGACCGCAAAGGCAGCTGGGGCGCGCAGCCTGTGACGACCCGCGTGAGGATGTGTGTGAAACCGTACTGATCGGGTTCCGCGCGCGATAGCCTAATGACATCACGTTTACACGTACGACACGCGGCTTCTACGCCGCTCGACGAGAACGTACGGTGATCTTGCCACACGTGATGTCATGGACGGGAGCGTTACCTGATGAGCCAGTTTCTGAACCGGCCGGAAGCCGGTCCTGTGGACGCGATCGTCGACGGCGCGGTGCCAGTGACGGCTGGAGAGATGTCGCATGACCGGAACATGCCGCAGAGCACGCTCAGGTTTGCCATTAATGGCAAGTTTGCGTCACAGCGGATAACGGGTGTGCAGCGCGTTGGCTACGAACTGGCTGTCGCATTTCAGCGGCTGTATCCGGACGACACGGATCTGCCGACGCTGCTTCCCGCCGATGCGCACGCCGATGTCGTGCTGCCCAGATCGAGAACCGTGTTCCGCTGGCTCACGGGACCGCTATGGGAGCAACTGGCACTCCCATTCGCGACAGGCGGCCGGATGCTGCTGAGTCTCTGCAACATCGGCCCGCTACTGGCGCGCCGTCAGCTCGTGCTGATGCATGACGTCGCGGTCTACGATCTGCCGGAAAACTATTCGTGGAAATTCAGGCTTTGGTATCGCGTTGCATTTTTTATCCTGAAGCAGACGGTAACGCATATCGTGACCGTGTCGGAGTTTTCAAAGCAGAGAATCATGACGCGTCTGGGTGTCGACGGTTCGCGCATTTCGGTGATCCGCAATGGTGTGGATCACTTCGACAGGATCGAGCCCGATACCTCGATCCTGACGCGACTGGATGTGCGAAGCGACGGCTACGTGCTGGTCGTCGGCAATCTTTCGGTGGGCAAAAATCTTGCGCGCGTTCTCGCGGCTATCGAGCGTCTGGGCGCGAGGCACGACTGGAAATTCGTTGTTGTGGGTGGGTGCGATCTACGGGTTTTCAATTCGAAAGCGAAAGCAGGGTGTGACGTCTCTCCGAATATCGTCGCCGCAGGATTTGTTACGGATAGCGAATTGAAATCTCTGTACAAAAACGCGGCGTGCTTCGTTTTCCCGTCGCTTTACGAGGGTTTCGGGCTGCCGCCGCTGGAGGCGATGTATTGCGGGTGCCCGGTTATTGCGTCGCGTGAAGCGGCGCTGCCTGAAGTGTGCGGAGATGCCGCGATGTATTGCGACGCGCACTCAGTCGAAGACATCGCCAGCAAGATCGAGGACATGATGGGGGACGCCGCGTTGCGTGACGTCTGGCGCGCGCGCGGCTACAAGCATGCCGCGGCGTTTCGCTGGGAACTTACCGCGCGACAGTTGCAGGCCGTGCTGGAACGCCAGCCGGGTGGCAGAAAGGCCGTCGGGCCTGGCGCTCACGCCGCTCAGGTTTGATCAGGGCGTTTAGTCAGAGCGCCGCAGAACGCGGGCGACCCTTCGTATCAGCGTCACGGGATCGTAGTACCGGTAACGTCGCGCATGCCGTACGAATTCGATGACCGCACCGCCGCGGCGCAGCCACTGCCGACGCCGGCGGGCCGAGGTCTCCTGCCGCCGGTTGTGCCATTCGAAGTCACGGGGTGCGCCTTCACGACGCGGCGGGCCGGCGAATACGAGAATGTAGGCGAGCCTCGGGTGCGCGGTCAGATTGGGGCCGGCCGAGTGGAGGGTCCTTCCGGCGTGAATGACAGCGCCGCCGGCGGGCATCGAGCAATGGACAGCGTCTGCCGGATTGAAAGCGCCGATGCACTGGAGTCCATGAATGCGCTCGTCGCGGTTAAGCGGCTGATGCGCGAGGACGCCGATCATATGGGAGCGCGGAATGTAGCGCATGCATCCGTTTGCCGGGGTGACTTCACTGGTGGGCATCCAGATGGCGACCTGCTGGCGGCCGCGGTCGAGATCGGTTTGATAGGCCTCGTCCTGATGCCACGGCGTTTCGGCGCCGTGATGCGGCGGCTTGAAGATGGCGTGATCGAAAGCGAAGGTTGCATCAGGGCCAAGCACCTGCCGTGCGATCGCCAGCGCTGCCTTGAAGTAATCGCTCTTATGCAGCGAGGGCGCGTAATTGTGAGGCCAGACCAGCTCGGTCAGCTTGTCGGAACCCGGTCCGTCGTCCGGGTCGACGAGATCGCGACGCGCGCCTTCCTTGAACCCGACTTTGCGCGCGAGCAGATCCTTGATCGTCGCGTCGATCTTTGCAACGTCGGCTGCGGGCGCGATTGAGGGCAACGTGACAAATCCCTGTTCATTCAGGATTCGCAGCTGCTCGTCGCTTAGTGGCCCGGAGGATCGGGTTTGTTCTTCAAATTCAAGTTTTTCTGTCGATATTGCCACGGCAGGCCCCGAAGTGAGCTGGCAGCTTGAAGTATGCGTTCAAGGGATCAGGAAGCAGAAAGCGGAAACGTCGGACCAGGCGGTTGTGACGCTTCCGCACAGGGACGTGCCACCCGTAAGAATTCCATTGTGGAAATCATGTCCTCCTTAAGTCGGAAAATTGGAGTTGATGCTAGGTAGCGGGGCAACATCGTTCTGTGCGGTTGCGTACACGCTTTTCAGCGGGCGATTCAGAACGAAGGATGCGAAATGGTCTGCTGTCTCGCCGGACCCGGGTGCCGGAGCGGGCCGACTGGATTCTTTGGCCTTTCTTTTGAGGCTCACCACAGGCTTAAGGGGAATTTCATGATTCTCGTGACGGGCGGAGCCGGCTTCATCGGCGCAAACTTTGTAATCGGCTGGCTGGACGGCGTGGACGAAGCTGTCGTTAATGTCGACAAGCTCACGTATGCCGGCAACCTGGGCACGCTCAGGTCGTTACATGGTGATCTCAGCCATATCTTCGTGCGTGCCGACATCTGCGATCGGGAGACGATGGATGTACTGCTCGCCGAATACCAGCCACGCGCAATCCTGCATTTCGCGGCAGAAAGCCACGTGGACAGGTCGATTCACGGACCCGCAGACTTTGTGCAGACCAATATGATGGGCACGTTCACCTTGCTCGAAGCGGCGCGCCACTACTGGAGCACGTTGCCGGACGGCGAAAAGAGCACGTTCCGCTTTTTGCATGTATCGACGGACGAAGTTTTCGGCTCGCTCGACGCCGGCGACACGCCGTTTTCGGAGCGGTCCCTGTATGCGCCCAATAGTCCTTATTCGGCCTCAAAGGCCAGCTCGGATCATCTGGTGCGTGCGTGGCACCACACCTATGGACTCCCCACGCTCACGACCCATTGTTCCAACAACTACGGACCGTTCCAGTTCCCGGAAAAGCTGGTCCCGTTGATGATCACGCGGGCGCTGGCTGGCGATCCGCTGCCCGTCTACGGTGACGGGAAGAACGTCCGCGACTGGCTCTACGTCGGCGACCATTGCAGCGCGATTCGAGCGATTCTGTCGAAGGGGCATCCGGGCGAAACGTACAACATCGGTGGATGGAACGAAGTAACGAACATCGAGGTCGTGCGTACGCTGTGCGATCTGCTCGACGAGCTCAGGCCAAAACGCACCGGCTCTTACAAGGACCAGATCGCATGGGTGCCGGACAGGCCGGGTCACGACCGGCGCTATGCAATCGACGCGCGCAAGCTGGAACGCGAAATCGGCTGGAGGCCAGCCGAGACGTTTGCAAGCGGCCTCGCGAAGACGGTGCAGTGGTATCTCGATCACCCGCACTGGGTCGGCGAGGTAGCGTCAGGCGATTACCGCAAATGGGTGGAAACCCATTACGCGAAAAGTGCGTAACGGCGCGGCGAAAGTGCTCAAGCGAACGGAACGCATCACGTATTGCGCGCGATATGAGGAATCTCAGCGGAATGTTAATCCAGTACCTTTGAATGGAGAGGTCGGCATGGCTATCAAGGTGATCCCCACTGCGCTTGCCGAAGTCAAGGTGATCGAGCCGAATGTGTTCGGTGATGCGCGTGGATTTTTCTTCGAGAGCTTTAACGCCAGCGACTTTGCGGAGAACGTCGCCAGTGGCGTCGAGTTCGTGCAGGACAATCATTCGCGCTCGGCACGCGGCGTGCTGCGCGGTTTGCATTATCAGATCCAGCATCCGCAGGGAAAACTCGTCCGCGTGATCGCTGGCGAAGTATTCGACGTGGCGGTGGATATTCGCCTCAGTTCACCGACCTTCGGAAAATGGACGGGTGCGCATCTCAGTGCGGAAAACCGTCGGCAGATGTGGGTGCCGCCCGGGTTTGCACATGGCTTTGTTGTGTTATCGGAGACGGCGGAGTTCGTCTACAAGACGACTGACGTGTGGTTTCCCGAACACGAACGCAGCCTCCTGTGGTGCGATCCGGAAATCAATATCGACTGGCCGATCGAGTTCGATCCGGTGCTTGCGCCCAAAGACGCGGCCGGAAAGCTGCTGTATGAAGCGGAATACTTTGCCTGACGTCCATACGCCGGCGTGCCAGGTCCCCATCAGCCACCGCGCGATTCACGGCCGCTCGCGTGACGCCGGCGCAACGGCTCCAGCAGCGAAGAAAGGCCGTTGTGATCGATTTCCTGCATTAGCGCCAGCAACTGGCCAATCTCGCCCCGCGGAAACCCTTTGTTCGCATACCAGTTGAGGTAAGGGCCGGGCAGATCCGCGATCAGCCGGCCTTTGTATTTGCCATAGGGCATCACGCGGGTGACGAGAAGTTCCAGGTGTTCCGGGTTCATTGCGATGTCTGTCTGTTGCGCCGGACTTGCGGCGATGAATCGCCATGATGCCTCATTAGCGGTCCGTGTCTTTGGCGTGCGCAAGCGGCGAGGCCGACGCGTGTAGCCCTCGAAGCCTTCCGTTTCCAGAATGCGAACAGCAGCTTCGATCACTGCCTCGACCGTGGCCGTCGATCGAGTGGGCAGGGCGTGGTTTTAAATACACAAAATCGCAAAAAGGCAAAATTGTGCAACACTAGCAGCTATGAGCGCTGCGCCCGGCGCGCTTGCGCGGGAGGCAGGGCTCATGACCGGAGCCGTTCTCGCGTCGCACTGCCTGAGTATCGTACTGCCTTATGCTGATTCTCCTTAACCTGTTGTCGGGTGTGGCGTTGCTGGTCTGGGGCTCGCACATCGTGCGCACGGGCATCCTGCGGGTGCTGGGCGCGGACCTGCGGCGCGTGCTTGGCCGCAGCACCAACGGCCGGTTCAGGGCGTTCGGGGCCGGCGTCGCGGTCACGAGCCTCGTGCAGAGCAGCAACGCAACGGCCGTCATCGTGACGTCCTTTGCGGCTCAAGGGCTGCTGCCGCTGACCAGCGGTCTCGCGATCATGCTCGGCGCCGATGTCGGCACTGCGTTGATGGCGCGGATCCTGACGCTCGATCTCTCGTGGTTATCCCCCATTCTCGTCCTCGTCGGCGTGCCGCTTTTCCTGACGCGCAAGCAGACGCGCGCCGGGCAGATTGGCCGCACCGCGATCGGTCTCGGCCTCATCCTGCTCGCGCTTCATCTGATTGTCGAAGCCGTGCAGCCGATGATGCATGGCGCCGGCGTGCGGGTCATGTTCGGCGCGCTCACCGGCGATACGCTGCTCGACGCGCTCGTCGGCGCAGCCTTCGCGATGATTTCATACTCGAGCCTGGCGGCGGTGTTGCTGACTGCGACGTTGGCATCGTCGGGCGTCATTTCGCTGAAGGTGGCGCTGTGTCTCGTGATCGGCGCGAACCTCGGGAGCGGGCTTCTTGCGCTCACGGGCACGGTTGCACAGAACGCCGCCGCGCGCCGGCTCGCGCTTGGCAGCCTCGCGTTCAAGCTGGCTGGCGCGTTACTGATCCTGCCGTTCACTTCGGTGCTCGCAGCAGGTTTGCCTATGTTAATCAGCTTGCCGCGTGAAGCTGTGGTCGGGTTTCACCTGATCTACAACACGCTGCGCTGTCTGGCCTGCGTGCCGCTGATCGATCCAGTCGCTCGCTTCTGTTGCCGCGTGTTGCCAGACCGGCCTGATCCGAACGGGGAACTGCGTGCGCTTCACCTTGATCCTGCAGCGCTGCCCACACCGACGCTCGCGCTGGCAAACGCGGCCCGCGAAGTGCTGCGTATCGGCGATATCGTCCGCACGATGCTCGACAATGTCGCCGATCTCATCCATCGCAACGACTTGCAGAAGGCGCGCGACACCGCACGCATGGACGACGACGTCGATTTTCTCTACGCAGCCGTCAAGGACTACCTCTCGCGCATTTCACGCGAGCAGCTCGACGAGACCGACAGCCGCCGCTGGACCGACATCATTTCGCTAACGATCAATCTGGAGCACGCCGGCGACATCATTGAACGGATCGTTGCGGATATCGAAGAGAAGAAAATCTCGCACCGTCTTGCGTTTTCTGAGGAAGGGCTGGGCGAACTGGAAGACCTGCATGGGCGGCTTGTCAGCAACCTGCAACTCGGGCTGTCTGTGTTCCTGAACAGCGACTTGCGCTGCGCGGAGTTGCTGTTGTCAGAGAAGGAGCGTTTTCGCGATCTTGAACGTGCCTATTCCTATAAGCATCTCGACCGTCTTTCGGGCCAGACGGTGCGCAGCATCGAGACCAGCGCGCTGCATCTGGACATGATCAGCGACATGAAACGCCTGAACTCGCTGTTCTGTTCGACGGCGTATCCGGTGCTGGATGCAGCCGGCGCGTTGCACGATACAAGACTTCGCAAGCGCACGCTCGATGCGATCCACGTTGCCGCCGAGTGAGGCCGCGCGAGTCGGGCGCCTACGCCAGCATCACCTGCTCCAGCTTCTTTTTCAGCGCGGAAAACCCCGCCGCCTCGGCGGCCTTGCGATTCGTGATCAAGAGATCGATACGGTTGACGGGGCAATACGCGATGCGGCTGCGCTGCCCGATCTTGCTGTAGTCCGCGAGAATTACCACGCGGTCCGCGTTGCCGACCATCGCGCGCGCCACTTCCGTTTCGGCATGATCAAAGTTGGTTGCGCCGCTGCGATGGTCGATGCCCACCGGCGACAGCAATGCAACATCGGCGCGGTATCGCTGGATTTCCGCGATCGTCGTGCCGCCGATGGTTGCCAGCGCTCGCTCGCTAAGCGTGCCACCTAGCAGGATGACTTCATTCGCACTTTCGCCTGATTCAGTCGCGCCGCGCAGTTTGAGCGCGACATCGATCGAATTGGTAATGATCGTAAGATTGGCGAGCTTGGCCAGTTCTTCGGCGAGGAGCGCGGTGGTTGTGCCGGCATCGATAAAGAGCGTCTGCCCGCTGCTGATGATGCCCGTGGCCGCCCGAGCGATAGCCGTCTTCGACTTGACGTGCGTCTGGGCGCGTTCGGCGATCGGTGCTTCGTCCGCAGGCTTGATCGCGCCGCCGTGCACGCGCCTTAGCTCGCCGAGCGCTTCGAGATCGAGCAGATCGCGCCGCACAGTCTCCCGCGAGACACCGAGATCGGCCATGATGCGTTCGGTCGATACCCGTTGCAGCGTCGAGAGCAGTGCGCGAATGCGCTGATGTCGGTCTTCCTGCCACATGCTGTTCCCCGGCGATAGAATCTGTCCAGACGCCTTTAGCCACGACGTTTAAAGCGCGTCTGGAAAGGTGAGCGGGCATCCGCGCGCTCGATTATCAACCGGTTTTACCCGACCAATATTGCATTTTTTTGTCAGCTTGCAAATTCGTGTAATTGCTCCTAGCCTTGCTCCGAACCCGGAACATGTCGCATGTCTGAGTGCCGGCGCGGCTGGTGGATCGAATGTAGGCGAAGGTAGACGAAGGTAGAGAGACTTGGGAAATTCGAACGATCGCGCTGGTTCTTCGAGCTGGCCATATCCGCCGCTGGTTGCCCATCGCTGTGGTGGCACGCTGGCGCCTGAAAACACGCTTGCCGGGTTCGACGCATGCGTGCGCTACGGTTATCGCATGGTCGAGTTCGACGCAAAGCTGTCTGCCGACGACGAAATCTATCTGCTCCACGACGATACGCTGGAGCGCACCACGAACGGCTTCGGTCCGGCTGTCGACCGCACCTGGCAGGAACTTGCACACCTCGACGCGGGCGCGTGGTTCAATCCGCAATTTTCGGGTGTTCGCCTTCCCACGCTTGCCGAAGCGGCCGAGCGTTGTGCGCGCGACACCCTCGCCGCTAATATAGAAATCAAGCCGTGCCCAGGCCGGGAAGTGGAAACGGGACATCTCGTCGCGCGCGCCGCACTGGATCTCTGGCGTACGCAGACACAGCCCTTGCTGTCGTCGTTTTCTATCGAAGCACTTGCCGCCGCGCGCGATGCCGTGCCCGAGCTGCCGCGCGGCATGTTGTTCGAGGCGGTGCCCAAAGACTGGCTACGCATCGTTCGCGAACTCGAGTGCGTATCGTTGCATGCCGACCATCGGCACCTGAACGCGCGACTGGTTGCGGATATTCACGCCGCTGGTCTGCGCGTGCTCGCCTATACGGTCAACGAACCGCTGCGCGCGAGCGAACTGACTGAATGGGGCGTTGACATAATTTGTACAGATCGCATCGATATCATCCGGGCCGGCGCGGCTGCTGCGCCGGCCGCGGGATAGACGCGACACGCGCAAAAGAGGCGCGACGCAGCACCGAAGACCCACACGTATAGCAGTTTTCCCAACGTAGCAATGTCGGCAAAGGGTGGAAAAAACATGAACCGGACCTGGGCACATTCTTTTATTTCGGTGTCGGCAATCGCCGCTGCCGCGGCAATCTGCATGAACAGCGCCGCCGCTGCGCCGCCTGACGCGCTCGTCGCGGCCGCAAAGCAGGAAGGTCAGTTGACCGTGATTGGCCTGCCGCACGACTGGTGCGGGTATGGCCCGATGATCGCGGCCTTTCAGGCCAAATATGGCATCAAGATCAACGAGCTGAATCCCGATGCGGGTTCAGGCGATGAACTCGAAGCGATCAAGGCGAACAAGGGCAACAAGGGTCCCCAGGCGCCTGATGTAATCGACGTCGGCCTGTCGTTTGGCCCCACGGCAAAGGCGGCTGGATTGCTGCAACCGTACAAGGTGTCGACGTGGAAGTCGATTCCCGACGCGGTCAAGGACGCTGACGGCAACTGGTATGGCGATTACTACGGCGTGCTGGCCTTCGAGATCAACGCGGACATGATCGACAAGGCGCCGGCCGACTGGTCGGATCTGCAGAAGCCAGAGTACAAGAACGCAGTCTCGCTTGCGGGCGATCCGCGCTCGGCGAATCAGGCGATCATGGGCGTGTATGCAGCGGGCCTTTCGGCTTCGAAGGGCGATGCATCGAAGGCCGACAAGGCCGGTCTCAAGTATTTCTCTGATCTGAACAAAAGCGGCAACTTCGTGCCTGTGATCGGCAAGGCCGCATCGCTTGCGCAGGGCACGACGCCGATCATTGTGCGATGGGACTACAACGCGCTCGCCGACCGCGACACACTGAAGGGCAACCCGAAGGTGCAGGTCGTGGTGCCGAAGACGGGCGTTGTCGCGGGCGTCTATGTGCAGGCGATCAGCGCATTCGCGCCGCATCCGAACGCGGCGAAACTGTGGATGGAATACCTGTACTCGGACGAAGGCCAGATCGGCTGGCTGACAGGTTACTGCCATCCGATCCGCTACAACGAACTGACGGCTGCGAAGAAGGTGCCGCAGGCGCTGCTCGACAAACTGCCGCCCGCAGCGCTTTATAAGAACGCCGTGTTCCCGACGCTCCAGCAACAGGACGCGTACAAGGAGACGATTTCGAAGCAGTGGGATGCCGCAGTCGGCGCCAACGTGAAGTAACACGAGCGCCCGCCGTCATAGTATTAGCAGCACGGCGACGGGAGCAGCGGGCGGCGCGCGGTCTGCGTCGCCCGTGGCTGTGGCTCATCCGGAGTGCGTCGTCAAGTTGCGGCCGCAGCCATCGCGACGCGCGCTGGCTTCTTTGTCTGAGGGTTCCCTGACCTATGAGCAGTCCACCGAATGTTGGCTCTGTGCCGCCGGAGTTGCAGGCGCCGCTTGCGCTGACGCCATCGCCGCCCGCGAAGGGCGCGGGACAGTCCGCGTCGTTGTGGACGTGGATCGGCGTGCTGCCGTTCTTCGTGTTCGCGCTGCTGTTTCTGATCCTGCCAACCGCCTTTCTGATGGTCGGTGCGTTCCAGGATCCGCAGGGCCATTTCACGCTGGTGAACTTCCGCGACCTCTTCTCGCAGGGCGTCATCGACGCGTACTGGATCAGCTTCAAGGTCAGCGCCGCATCGGCGTTCGGCGGTGCGGTGATCGGTTCGCTGCTCGCGTGGGCCGCCGTGCATGGCCAGCTACCCGGCTGGATTCGCCCGACGTTGATGACGTTTTCCGGCGTCGCGTCGAACTTTGCCGGCGTGCCGCTTGCGTTCGCGTTTATCTGCACACTGGGGCGCGTCGGGCTTGTGACTGTGCTGCTTAAAAAATACACAGGCCTGAATCTGTATTCGACCGGCTTCAGCATCCTGAGCTTTTCGGGGTTGACGCTAACGTACCTGTACTTCCAGATTCCGTTGATGGTGTTGATCGTCACACCCGCGCTCGATGGCCTGAAGCGCGAATGGCGTGAAGCCTGCGATTGCCTCGGCGGCACGGCTTTCCAGTACTGGCGCTATGTGGCGTTGCCGGTGTTGTGGCCGAGCGTGCTGGGCGCCGCGTTGCTGCTGTTTGCGAATTCGTTCGGCGCTGTGGCGACTGCGTATGCGCTGACAGGCAGTTCGCTCAACATCGTGACGATCCTGTTGTACGCGCAGATACGTGGTGACGTGCTGCATAACCCGAACCTGGGCTATGCGCTCGCACTCGGCATGATCCTCGTAACGGGCATTTCGAATGGTGGCTATATCTGGCTGCGTTCGCGCGCGGAAAGGGGGCGTCGATGAAATCCCAGTCACGTGCAGGCGCGTGGATCGCGATCATCGTCGGTTCGCTGTATTTCCTGATTCCGTTGATCGCGACGTTCGAGTTCAGTCTGCGCATGAAGCGCGGCACGTATAGCTTCGAAGCGTATCGCGTCGTACTTGCCGATGCGCATTTTCAGGCTTCGTTTGGCTACTCGATCCTGATGGCGTTGCTGACGATTGTCGTCGGCATTCTGCTGGTGGTGCCGACCGCGTACTGGGTTCAGTTGCGTTTGCCAAAGCTGCGGCCGATCGTCGAATTCATCACGCTGCTGCCCCTCGTGATTCCGGCAATCGTGATCGTGTTCGGTTATCTGCGCATGTACAACAGCAGTTCGATTCTGCCGCTTACCAGCAACGAGCGTGCGACCGATGTGCTGCTCGTATTCGGGTACGTGACGCTCTCGCTGCCTTACATGTATCGCGCGGTCGATGCAGGTCTGCGCGCCGTCGATGTGCGCTCGCTGACGGAAGCCGCCGAATGTCTCGGCGCAAACTGGCCGACGATCCTCTTCAAGGTGATCTTTCCGAATATCCGCTCGGGCATTCTGTCGGGCGCGTTCCTGACGTTTGCAGTGGTGATCGGTGAATTCACGATCGCGAGTCTGCTCGACCGGCCGGCGTTCGGCCCGTATCTGCAGTTGATCGGTGCGAATCGCGCGTATGAGCCTTCGGCGCTCGCGATCATTGCGTTTGCCATTACATGGGCGTCGATGGGTTTGATCCAGGTGTTCGGATCCGCGCGTACAGCGCCCCGTGGACCGGCGCTCGCCGCACAGAAACCCTGATGAATGAAGGCGCCCGTCATGGCATTCCTTGAAATAGCAAACCTGCACAAGACGTTCGGATCGAACACGGCCCTGCATCACTTCGATATGCAGATCGATCGCGGCGAATTCATCACTTTCCTTGGGCCGTCCGGTTGCGGCAAGACAACCGTGCTGCGCATGATCGCGGGTTTCGAAAGTCCGACGCGCGGCACGATCCGTCTCGATGGACGCGATGTCACGCATCTGCGCACACGTCAACGCAAGGTCGGCATGGTGTTTCAGTCGTATGCGCTGTTTCCGAACATGACGGTCGCGGACAACATCGGCTTTGGTCTGCGTGTCGGGGGACGGCCTGACGCGGAGATCCGCAAGCGTGTCGACGAAATGCTGCAACTGATCAAGCTGCCGCATCTCGCTGACCGTTACCCGTGGCAAATGTCGGGCGGACAGCAGCAACGCGTGGCGCTGGCGCGCGCGCTCGCCGGCAAACCGCAGGTGCTGCTGCTCGACGAACCGCTGTCGGCGCTCGACGCGAAGATCCGTATCTCGCTGCGACAGGACATTCGCACGCTGCAACGCGAGCTCGGTATTACGTCGATTTTCGTTACGCACGATCAGGAAGAGGCGCTGTCGATCTCCGACCGGATTGTCGTCATGAACGAAGGGCGTGTCGAGCAGGTCGGTACGCCGTCGGAAATCTATAACTATCCGCGCACGCGCTTTGTCGCGTCGTTTGTCGGCACGCTTAACATCCTGACGGGACATGTCGTGGATCCGTCGAGCGGCAGAATGGCCGTCGACGGACAGGAACTGACCACGACTCAAACGCTTGCACCGGATGACGCCGGAAAGAAGCGCATGCTCGCCTTGCGGCCCGAGGCAATCGTGCTCGAAGCGCCTTCGCCGGGCCGCAACACGCTGGCCGCGACGGTCGAGGACGTCAGCTTTCTTGGCGCCGTTGTGCGGATTCGCGCACGCGTGCAGGAAGCGGTCATCTCGCTCGACGTATTCAACGATCCGAATCGCAGCTTGCCGGAGCGTGGCCAGCCTGTCGCGCTGGGCTTTTCTCACGAGAATCTGCTCGTGCTGGAAGAGGGCGGCTGATCCGGCGTTCGCATCGTTCACGCCTGAGGGGGAAGCCGGCCGCTGGGATTGAGACACTTGAGCAGAATCCTGGGCGGCTAAAGGGACGAATGTTCGCCGGGCCGCACATGGCGCGCACCTAATGCGTGCCAGACCACAGTTCTTCTATTTGCCAGATGTCACACCGGTGAGGCAACCGGTATTGTGATTGAACTGTTCAGATACGGAGTTCAGATGGCACTGCACCGCGACCTGACCGACGCGCAATGGAGCAGCGTGGAAGCGCTCTTTATCGCGTTTCGCGCCCGCAAGGATCCGCGCGGGCGACCGCCACGCAACACGCGAATGGTGTTGAACGGCGTGCTCTGGGTGCTGTCGAGCGGCGCCGCGTGGGCCGCGCTGCCTACCCGTTACCCGGACTACCGCACCTGCCACCGACGCTTCAAGGTGTGGTTCGAATCAGGCGTGCTGCAGCGTGCAATGCATGACCTTTACGGCGAGGCCGGCGACGCGATGTGCGAAGCGATCGCGGCGCGCATGCATCGCGCACAACCGGTGGCGCAGAACGCGCCCGCGGGAACGGCTGCTGCGGCGCGCTGGCGGGACCGTGTCCGGCCGATGGCCCGCGTAGTCGACTGACCGTCGGAACCCGGCGAACGGGCAAGCCGCAACTGGCCCGGCGGACCGGCGAATCTTCAGGGGCGCGTCGACCGCGCCCCTTTCTACATGGCGAACAGCTGCCCGGCGACGCAGCACCGGGCATCGCACTTACTTCACCTGGGTGCCACCGCGCATGACTTCGGCCGCCGCAGCAGAGACGAACACGGCGTGTACGGTATCGCCGACCTTCAGTTTGTCGATCGACACGTCCGGCCCCACTTCGAGCACTTCCGTGCGAACCGGCCCGCGCAGCGTCACGAGTCGCTTCTTGCGATCGATCTTCTGCACGGTGGCCAGCACTTCGACCCGGCGCGCGGACGCCACAACGCCATCGGACGCCGGCAACGCCGCGTTCGTCTCGACGCGCTCACGAATGCCGTTCGACTTCGTCTTGTCGACGGCCAGCAGGATCGCGTTCCTGTACGCGATGTCGACCTTGTCGCCGATCTGCAGCTTCTTCACGTCGCCGACCTGCGGATCCACGTCGATCACCGCGACGTTGCCGCGCGGGCCACGCAGCGAGACGCTGTTCGACACGGGGTCGATTCCGATGACGGTTGCCTGAACGTGCACGAGCGCGGCGGCGCCGACGGCCTTCTGCGCGTCGTCTGAACTGGCGTTCTGCGCGAACGCCGGATAAGACAGGGCCACCGTCAACAGCATGGCTGCCTTGATCGTCGTGCGTTTCAGACCGGTTTTCAGGGTTGACTTCATGACTACTCCTTTTACGTTACTGCGTTGTGTTGCGAGAGAAGATGCAGGTGCAGGTGCTGTTCGCGCACGAGTCACCTCTACTGGAACGTGGCGCTGACCGACAGCAGGACCGCGTTCCCCTTCGGGCGCGCCTGCACCGCAAACTCATTGACCCAGCGCAGCGACGCCGATACAGGCGTCTTGCTGACCTTGCCGGACCACGTCACGATCGGACCGATACCGACCGCGTGACCGCGTGCACCGTCCGTCAGACTGGCGATGCCGCCGGTGTCGTCGCCCAGCTGCTGGATCCAGCCGCCGACCACGCCGACGCCCCAGCCGCCGTTGAAGCGCTTGAGCGCAAGCAGGTCGAGCACGCTGATCGGCGCGTTGTGATAGTGGGTCTTGTCGTTCGGTGTGTAGAACTCGACGCCGTAGTTCGCCGACAGTTCGATCTCCTGAGCGGGGAAGAGCTTCGTGTACGAGACGGTTGGCGTGAACGTCCACGTGTTCTGGCCGGCGTTGGCAAGACGGCTGGTGTTATAGGCGCCGGTCGGCGCATACATCTGCACGCTGAATGCGATGTGATCCGTCTTCGTCAGGTGATAACCCGCAACGACCGGCACAAAGAAGATGTCGGCGAACTGGGTGGCGTGGTCGTCAGGCAGACGTCCGTGGAAAGACGACGCGTTCGTGTACTGCACCGGTACACCGAACGACGACGCGAAGTTCCATCCGCCCGCCGTGATGCCCCACGTTTTGACCGCATTCGCCATGGTGTACACGATCTGGTAGTTCAGACCCGCGGTGACGGTGCCCGCGACCGGCAGCGTCTTGCTCGCGCCGAGCGAGCCCTGGTAGTAGATCGTGGACAGCGATACGATCCAGTCGGAGGTCGGTGGCACGACGCCGGCGTACGGCGTGACCTGCATGCCTGTAATCGGCCGGCCGACGCCGCCTTCCGTTGCCTGAGCCAGCGGCGCGAAGCCGAGGCCCGCGAGCCCGGCGGCGAGCGTGACGGTCGCGCCGGAGCGTCGTGCGTGGCGCATCGGCCGTCCGAAGTGTTGAATGAAATTTTTCATCCTGGTTGACTCCCTGTGAGCTTTCCGTGTCGGCAACGTTACGAGACCGTATAGCCGCGACCCTGCATGCACGCGCCGTACGCGTGCCAGTAGGTCGTCATCTCTGATTGCTGGGTGTTCTGCGCCGCCTGCGCCTGTGCTGCGTGCTGGCGGCGGCTTCTTGCGCCACCGGCCAGCGCGCCGGCCGTAGCGCCGACAGCCGCGCCGTGACCGGCGTTGTCATTCGCAACATCACCGACGATTGCACCCGCCGCCGCGCCGCGCGCCGCGCCAGCGACCCGCGCGCCTGTCGGCCCGGACGGCGGCGGCGTTTGCGCAACGACCGCCGGATCGATGCCGGTGTTCTGTTTCGCCCAGCTGTAGCAGGCGCTATCGTCCGATGCCTGCTGTGAGGGGCTTTGTCCCTTCGCGGGATAAACCGGGGGCTTTTGTGCAAATACGGCGCAGCTCACCGCGACGAGCATGACCGCAATCGGTACACGTTTCAAGTTTCCTTCTCCTTGCTATTGGCGTTGTCATTGATATCGACGATGTCGATGATGTCGACTACACCCTGACTGATTCGCGTGACAGGCGGCGGCGTCCACGTGCCGTCCGTCGTCACGTCTGCTGGTGGCCACCAGGCCCGCAACGACAGCGAGAAAGGCTTTCCCTCGGGAGCGGGAAGCCAGTTCGGCTGTCTGTCTTCGGTAGGCGGCGTCGACTGGATGTAAAGCGTCAGCGAGCCGTCCTCGTTGTAGTGCAGCGCCCGGTTCCGGGTGCCGAGCGAGTAGCGTTTTTCGATGTTCGGCGAAAGGAAGTGACGTGCGTCATAGAGCGTCAGTGACCAGAATCCTTTGACGGGTGGAGTTCTGCCCGCGGGAAAAGTCATTGCGTAAGCGTTCGCGCCGTTCAACGGCACGCCCGATGCATCGTCGTCCAGATAAAAGTAGCGCGCTTCGTTCGCCCTGGTGACGAAAATATTCGATTTCGCCGCTGCCATGCGCGTGTAATAGTCGGTGCCGAACGCGGCGCCGTTCTCGAGCGTGGTCCAGTTGCCGGCCAGCTTCGTGCCGTACGCACTGAAGCGGATGGCCGGTGCGATCACGTCGGTTTCCGTCTGGACTGCTTCGTCCTGCGCGGCGGCTTTCAATGTCGCGTCGCGTTGCGTCGCGTGGAGCAACGCGCGCGCCTGCGTATAGAACGCGTCCTCGCCGGGCAGAGGTGGCACGCGGTCGAGCACGAGCGGCAACTGGTCGAGGAAATGTTCCGGCATGACCCAGCGGATTTCGTCTTCACCCTGCGACATGGCGAACGTGACGGTCGATGACACGGTTGCCAGCGGGGTTGCCGGAACGACGGCAGGGAGCGAAGGCAGCGCGGACCAGTCGGTCTTTTTCATCGCGCCGTCGTAGTCCGCCAGCGGATACACGGCGATCAGGTTGATGACCGACCGGAGGGCGACACGGTCGGCATGGGTGTCTTCCATGAAGACGCGCGGCATGAACGCCGCCATCGACGTCGTCGCGCGCAGCACCTTGTTGATGCCCTTCGGCGCGGTGCCTTGCCAGTGCGGCCCGACGACGAGATAGAAGCCGGGCTTCGTGGCGTACATCTGCCCGAGCGCGGCGAAGCCGTCGGTGCGCATGTCAACCAGCTGGTAAATCCAGAAGCGCTCGCCAAAGTCCGGCACCTGGATCACCACCGGCGACGCGTCGAGATCCAGCATCGCCGACCCGCTCACGACATCCTGATCGGGGCAGGCGACATGGCGCGCGTGCGGATCGACGTAGTCGTGCAGCATCGCCAGGCGATTTACCGGGGCGACGGGCACGACGCCGCCAGCCCGACCGGCTTTCGACACCTGCTTCAGAACGGAAACGCGGTTATACATACTGAGCATTGGCCACGCCCACACGTAGATCTGGCGCGCGACGAGCCGCACGTAAGCCTCGCTGACCGAATAACCCGCCACCGGCGCCGGCACCGCGGCGACGCGCTGCGCCACGGCCATGCCGGTTTGAGGTTTCGCCAGAATAGGAGCGGCGATCGAAGCAAGCACCGTGGCGGTCAGCCACGTTGCAGCCTTTCGGTTCGCGTTGTGCTCCGCGGCGTCCATGCGACGTCATCCCTTTTTCGGCTCGGGAAATTTCCACGTGCCGTCGAACACTGCCTGACCGGGGCCGTAGATGCGCATGATCACGTCGTAAGCACCTTGCGGAGCGGGCAGCCAGTTCGCTTCCCTGTCGGCACCGGGGGAAGTGTGCTGGACGTAGATGTCGAGCGAGCCGTCGGCGTTGTACTTCAGGCCTTGGGTGCGGTCGCCAATCGAATACCGGTTGAGCGGATTGGGCACCAGGTGACGGCCCGGCAGGTCGTACATCGTCATCGACCAGAAGAACTTTGCCGGCGGCAGATCCTTCTTGTCGAAATGGAGGACGTAGGGCTGCGAACCAACCAGCTGTTTATGATCCGCGTCCACGTGGGCGCCGACGTATACCGCCTCTTCCTTCGTGTTGCCGTAGATACCCATCGCAGCCGCGACGGCCCGCTTCATGTAGTCGCCATTCAGGTCCTCGCGGGTGCCGAAGATGCCGAACGAACTCGTGGTGTGCTTTTCGGCATCGGCGAGCGCCGCCTTGCCGTCGGCGACACCGGCTTCGATTGCCGCGCGCGTCTCGGGCGGCAACGCCGCTGCATCGAACGGCTTGCCCGGTGCGATGCCGATCTTCGCGAAACGCTGGAGCAGTTCCGCTTCGGATGGCGCGGGCGGTTGCGTGAACGTCTGCAGGAAGTTCAGGTATGAAATGAAATCGATCGAAGTCGCTTTTGCTTCGTCCCATTTCGGGAACGTCGGCTTCGGCACGACGGGTGGCGGCGCGCTGTGTTCGAACGACGACAGCGGTGTCAGCCTGTAGCCTTCCTGGATCGCCTGCACATTCTTCACGTCACTCGGGCCACCAAGCGCGGTGCGCCCCAGCGTCAGGATGATGTCGGTTTCCGGGCGCAGCACCTTGTCGATGCCTTTCGGCGTTTCGCCTTTCCAGCCCGGACCTGCGAGCAGGTAATGACCCGCGCCGTTACCGGTCGTGCGCGATCCGACGTACGCGAAGTTGTACGTGAACAGGTCGATCCACTGGAAGACGTAGTAGCGATTGTCCGGCACTTCGGGCACCGTCAGCACCCACGGCTCGCGACGCAGATCGAGCCACGCCCACGAATACGGGGTGTCGTTATTCGGCGTGACGATTTCCTTGTTGTCGGGACCGTAGGGATGCGAGTAATTCCTGAACCTGCCGAAGCCACCGACGTACGACTTCGACTTCGGATCGATGGCCTGCTGGTACATCGTCTTGTAGTTGAAGAGCATCGGATACGCGTAGATGAACGCGTCTTTCGCGATCGCGCGTGCTTCTTCCGGAGAGGCCGTGTCCTGCGCCTGAGCGCTTGCGGTGCTGCCCATCGTGAGACTTAAGCCGAGCGCTGCGGCGCTTATGACAGTCGAATATTTCATCGTTCCGATCATCCTGTGAGATACGGTGGCTCGGTGGCTATTTGCCGAAGGTCATGTTCAGGCCCGCGAAAATCGTGAATTGCGGAACCCCTGCGCCCGAGTGGGCGATTGAGTACTGCGGTTCGATAAACGCGTTGTAGATGGTCGAACCGCCTTTCCATGCCTTGCCGGCGCCGAGGCCGACCGGAATGTAATAGCTGCCGTGCTGAAGGTCGAAGGTCCACGTGCCGGTCGAACGGATATACCAGCCGCCGGGCAGGTTGAAGATGCCGAAGGGCTGCGCGGTAAGCGACTGCGTGGTCGGCCGGCTGCTCTGGCCGGCGAACGAGTGCTGCCACTGAACCAGCGCGCCAAGCAGCCGGGCTTTCGTCGCGCTCACGGCGACCGCGGCAAGACCGGCTTGCCATTTGCCCGTGCCGAGGCTCGGGTCGGTGGCGGTCGGCATGGTCAGCAGCGGCCCGACGCCGATCTGGGCGTCGCCCTGGCTCAGCAGGAAGATGTCGAACAGATTGATGTCGCCGAGGCCGGTGTTATAGCCGCCCGTCGGGTCAGGGCGGGTACTGATCGGCAGCGTGCCGCGGAAGATCTGCGGGACACCGATCAGACCTGGCGCGACCGGCACGGTAGGACGCAGCAGAAGATCGTTTGTGTGTGCACTCGTGCCGAAAACGCTCGGCGTGTAATAGTTCTGGACATTGAACGATGCAGCAAGATTGAGCGGGTTGTTACTCTTGTTGGCGTCTTCCGCGGTCTGAGCTTGCGCGCCCTGAGCGGAAAATAATATTGAAAGTAACGCCACCCGGATAAATCGTTGAGCAAGGTTCATATATTCAATAAAAAAGACAACTGCGTTGGGCGTGTGTATCCCTTTGCTTTCGCAAACCGGAATACGCATTAAGCATATTGACTGGACTGATTAGTGGCCGGACAAGATCCATTCCGCCGAGGGCGCGGCAGAATAAACTTCCAGCAACAGTAACAAGAGATCGCAGGCCGGTCTGGACATAACCGGCATACCCGCTATGAGGGTGTAGGTAGAACCGTTCTCACGCACATACAGAGAGCCTCCTTAAAGGATAGACAGCACTTGATGCGGCGAATAAAAATGGATTCGTATGTCCCGACGGTTTGCAAATACTAACAAACGTTCCAAAGCGTTACACGAATAATTTGTAACACTATCGAAAGCTTAAATGATCTCGGTGATTATTTCGAAATCGGTGTGTTGCGTCAAGGTGAAGGTCAGGCGAGGTTGATTTTTGGCAGTCGAACTGCAAATGCCAGAATATTTAAGACTTTTCGTGCAGAACTGCGGGGATAGATTCGAAATAAAAAAGCCAGGCATCACGCCTGGCTTTTCGGTAAGAAAACTTCAAAGGGTGCCTAACTGAACAGCTTCATGGCCTGGATCAGCGTATTCACGACGCCCCACGTGAGGGGAATCAGGACGTAGGCCCAGAAGATGACCAGTTGGCCCTTGCTGGTCGGATGCGTGGCGTTCGATTGGGTCATGTCAGTCTCCTTACTGGCTGGCGAGCTGCGCTTCGCTCATGTGATGTTTGTCGTCGACGCGCTTGACGAGCAGGTTGCAGACGAAGCCCACCACCAGCAGCACGGTCATGATGTGCACGGTCATCGTGTACGCGTCGGCCCTGGCCACGCCATGCGCCACTTCATATGCGCGGATGTAGTTGACCAGCACCGGGCCAGCTACGCCCGCAGCGGCCCACGCCGTCAGCAGACGCCCGTGAATGCCGCCGACGAATACGGTGCCGAACATGTCCGCGAGATACGCGGGGACGGTCGCGAAGCCGCCGCCGTACATCGACAGGATCAGGCAATAAGCAAGCACGAAGAGCGCGATGTTGCCCGACGCGGCGAAACCAGGCACCGCGTAGTACAGCACGGCGCCGAGCGCGAAGAAGATGAAATACGTAGCCTTGCGACCGATAAAGTCCGAGGTCGACGCCCACACGAAGCGGCCACCCATGTTGAAGAGCGACAGCAGCCCGACGAAGCCCGCCGCGGCTGCAGCCGTGACCGTTTCCTTGAAGCTCTCCTGGATCATCACCGATGCCTGGCCAAGAATACCGATGCCCGCCGTCACGTTCAGGAACAGCACGAGCCAGATCAGATAGAACTGTGGCGTCTTCAACGCCTGGTCGATGTGCACGTGATTGCGCGTGATCATCTTGTGCGACGTTTCAGGCGGCGTCCAGCCAGCCGGCTTCCAGTCCTTTGCCGGAACGCGGATCGCGAATGCACCGATCGTCATCGAGATGAAGTACGCGATGCCGAGCACGACAAACGTCGCGGCGACGCCGTTGCTCGTTGCGCTCTTGAAGTGGTTCATCAGCGCGACCGACAGCGGCGCAGCGATCATTGCGCCACCACCGAAGCCCATGATCGCCATGCCGGTTGCCATGCCGCGACGGTCCGGGAACCAGCGGATCAGCGTCGACACCGGCGACACATAGCCGAGCCCGAGTCCGATGCCGCCGATCACGCCGTAGCCGAGATAGAGCAGTGCGATCTGATGCAGCCATACGCCCGCTGCCGACACGATGAAACCGCCGCCAAAGCAGCACGCCGCAGTGAACATCGTGCGACGCGGACCGACATGTTCGAGCCACTTGCCTGCAAACGCGGCAGAGAGGCCGAGGAACACAATGGCGAGCGAGAAGATCCAGCCGAGTGTCGTGAGCGACCAGTCGTCCGGGGCGGACTGTGTGATGCCGATGACTTTCGTGAGCGGACCGTTGAACACCGAAAACGCGTAGGCCTGGCCAATGCAAAGGTGGACGGCGAGTGCAGCGGGCGGAACCATCCAGCGTGAGAAGCCCGCGCGTGCGACGGTAGCCTGTTTGGAAAAGAAGCCGGACGAGTCCGGACTGCCCGAGTGGTCGGTCGTGCTGCTCATGGTCGGTCTCTCTAAAGGGTAATTGATTGTTATCGGCTCTTTTTCGCTGGTTCTTTAGCGGGGCCTCGAAGTTGCGCGCTCAACGATATGAGGTGTGGCTCGCGTTGGCAATATGAGACGGGAATGCATAACTGGTTTGCCCGTAGATGTTCGCTGCTCGACTAAAGCCTTGCTGGCAGTGGGCTGCGCGCTGATTTTTCGACCCACATAGTGTGTTTTGCGCCTTATTTTCGGGGGTGAATTCAGATACCAGGACGGTTAGGGTTTCCGAGCATGCAGTTTGTCGGGCGCGTGTCGCTAGCAAGGCGTGCAAGACCAATCCTGCGAGGAAGCGCATGTTCAGAAAACTGTCTATCCGGGCGACATTGACCGCCGTTATCGGCGTGTTGTCACTCATGTCAATTGCGATCGGCGCGATGGGCATTGCGGGGACGCGCATGAGCAACGTTGCGCTACAAAAAATGTATAGCGATGACACGGGAGCGCTGGTCGCCCTGCACCAGAGTTCGGAAGAATTGCTGCGCGCGCGTCTGTTGATGAACAGCTATTACGCGCTCTATGGTCTTGGTGAGCCGGATCCGGCACTGCTCGTAGAGTCGCATCGTGCCGTGACGGTCGCCGATGCTGCCTTCAAACGTTTCGATGGCATCGCAAAGGAAGACGCCGATCTGCGTGCTGACGTGGAGCGTCTCGGCGGCACGCGTGCGAAGCTCGTTTCGCAGGCGTTGTTGCCCGCTTTCAAGGCACTCGATACCAACGACTTCATCAGTTTCAAGACACTTCAGGGCAAGGAAACCGAAGCGGTCGCCGGTGAATATGCGCGCGCGGTCGCCGCGCTCGAAGCGCGTCTGATGCAGCGCCAGGAAGGGCGTTTCCTGCAGGCGCAAAGCCGCTTCGCGCTGACCGTGGAAGTGCTGGTGGGCGTCACGGTGCTGCTGCTGGCCGTGAGCATCGCTGGCCGCATGACGTTGATGCGCGCGATCATCCGTCCGGTCGAACACGCGATCGCGCAGTTTCGTCTGATCGCGGGCGGCGATCTGTCGGGCGAAATCCAAAGCGAGCGCAGCAATGAAATGGGCGCGCTGCTGGGCGCGCTCAGACAGATGCAGGATGGTTTGCGCCGCACGGTGGTCACGGTGCGTAGCAGCACCGACGTGATTCACACGGGCGCGCAGGAAATCGCTCATGGCAACACGGATCTGTCTTCACGCACGGAGCAGCAGGCCGCCGCGCTAGAGAAGGCCGCCGTCGGCATGGAACAGTTGACGATCACCGTCCGCCAGAACGCCGACAACGCGAAGCAGGCTAACCAGCTCGCGCAGCAGGCATCGGAAACGGCGGTCGCGGGCGGCGGGGCAGTGCACGAAGCGGTAAGCACGATGCGCGACATTTCGCGCGATTCCCAGCGGATTGCTGAAATCATCGGCGTGATCGACGGCATCGCGTTCCAGACGAATATCCTCGCGCTCAATGCAGCCGTCGAATCCGCGCGAGCGGGCGAGCAGGGACGGGGTTTCGCCGTCGTGGCCGCCGAAGTGCGCAGCCTCGCGCAGCGCACGGCCGCAGCGGCGAAGGAAATCGCGTCGCTGATCGGCAGTTCGGTGCAGCGGATCCGGTCCGGCGAAGCGCTCGTCGAACGCGCCGGCGTGACGATGAGCGATGTCGTGGCTTCGGTGCAGCGCGTGACGCACATCATGTCGGAGATATCGAACGCAGCTGAGCAGCAGCATCACGGCCTCGAACAGATCAACGTCACCGTCACGCAGATGGATCAGTCGACGCAGCAGAACGCGGCGCTCGTCGAGCAGGCGGCCGCGGCCGCGGAATCGCTGAGGTCGCAGTCGAAACTGCTGAAGGAGGCGGTCGCTGTATTCCGGCTCGAAGCCAGCGCGGCTGCATGATGTCGAGCGCGTCTGCGCGCGCCCGCTTCGGCGTGCGCCGCGCAGGAGGCGCGAAGCCGTTGCGCACTATCCCGCCCGTGCTACCGTGTGCGGTGATGTCTGGAAGCAACAGTTTTGTGATATATCACATACCAAATATTGATTTTTGCGGCGATGCAGCATATGATTGAGTCATTCACTCAATCATTCGGAGCTTCAAATGGATTTTGTTTCTCTATCGCTGCTTGCCATCGGTATGGTTGGTCTGGGTTCCGCTGCCACGGTTTTACTGACAAAATGGATTCCGCAGCCGGTTGCCGAACTGGCCGCGTTGCATGGCCGTTACGTCGGCCTCGGTGAAACGGCCCCCGCCGCTACGCCGCATCGTGCGCGTGTTCAACAAGAGGCGATGAATGTCGTCAGAACTTCAAACTGAAGCAGTGGCTACACCCGCGGTTGCACATCCGGTCGCATCGTTGACGCTGTCACTCCAGCCCATCAATGCGACCGCCAGCCTGCGCGATCAGGCCTACGCAATGCTGCGTCAGGCGATTGCTGACGCGGACATCTACCAGTCGCGCGAGGAAATCCGCCTCGACGAACGCGTGCTGAGCGAAACGCTCGGCGTGAGCCGCACACCGGTTCGCGAAGCGATGACGTTGCTGGAGCAGGAAGGCTTTTTGCGCATGGTGCCGCGGCGTGGCATCTATATCGTGCGCAAGAGCAAGCGTGAAATTGTCGAGATGATCCAGATGTGGGCGGCGCTCGAAAGCATGGCCGCGCGCCTCGCCACGCAGAACGCGACCGACGCGGAAATCGCCCGGCTGCGGCACATGTTCGACAATTTCCGCGACGCCACGCCGGCCGAGCACATCGCTGAATACTCGGACGCAAATATTGCGTTCCACCAGGCGATTGTCGAGCTGTCGAAGTCGCAGATCATCCTCGATACGATCAAGAACATCTTTATCCACGTGCGCGCGATCCGTCGTATGACGATTTCGCAGAGTGACCGTGCGGCACGTTCGATCGTCGACCATCTGCGCATCATCGAGGCACTTGAGAAACGCGATACCGAACTGGCCGAGCGTCTCACGCGCCAGCATTCGCTCGATCTCGCTGCATTCGTCGAAGCGAACTGCGATTTTCTCGACTGACCGGTTTCATTGACGGTGAGTGAAAGACAACAGGGCCAGCGGCGGCTTCACCGCTGGCCGTGTTGTCTTTGTGCGTTCCTGTCGATGTGTCCGTGTCCGCGTCGACCTTCCTTCCTGACCTGGCCCGTTCCGCGTCTCTCCGACCGAAAAGCCGGGAAAGCTCCCCTTGACGCGTCATGAAATCCGGTATGTGATATATCACAACGGATCGTGAATGAATGCAGCTCGGTATTTTCCCTCAGTCGCATCGCGGTTCTGCGGTGCGATTCGAGTCTGAAACCCGCGCCACAAGCCGCTGAAGCGGATATCCGGCCACAAAAACAGCATCGAAATTACGCTTGAATGAATGTGATATATCACATACCGTGTCGGTCAAGGCAGGTCGATCTCACGAAAGACGCAGTGACGCACGACGAACCGGTGTGCACGTAAAACGCAGACATCATTGAAGGAGACATGACATGGGCAAAGCGCTCGACGGCGTGCGGATTCTCGACTTCACACATGTGCAATCGGGTCCGACGTGCACGCAGTTGCTGGCATGGTTCGGCGCCGATGTGATCAAGGTAGAGCGGGCGGGTGCAGGCGACATCACGCGCGAGCAGCTGCGCGATATTCCAGACGTCGACAGCCTGTACTTCACGATGCTCAATCACAACAAGCGCTCGGTCACGATCGACACGAAGAACCCCGAAGGCAAGCTGGTTCTCGAAGCGCTGATCCAGAAATGCGACGTACTGGTCGAAAATTTCGCGCCGGGCGCGCTCGACCGCATGGGCTTCACCTGGGAGCGCATCCAGGAACTCAATCCGAAGATGATCGTCGCCTCCGTCAAGGGCTTCGGCCCGGGACCCTACGAGGACTGCAAGGTCTACGAGAACGTCGCGCAATGCGCGGGCGGCGCGGCCTCGACAACGGGCTTCGACGATGGCCCGCCGGTGGTCAGCGGCGCGCAGATCGGCGATAGCGGCACCGGGCTGCATCTCGCGCTGGGCATCGTCACGGCGCTCTTTCAGCGGGTGTCGACGGGCCGCGGTCAACGGGTGCTCGCCGCCATGCAGGACGGCGTATTGAACCTGTGCCGCGTGAAACTGCGCGACCAGCAGCGCCTCGAGCGCACCGGCGTCATGAAGGAGTATCCGCAGTACCCGAACGGCACGTTCGGCGAAGCGGTGCCGCGCGCCGGCAATGCGTCAGGTGGAGGCCAGCCAGGCTGGATCCTGAAGTGCAAGGGCTGGGAAGCCGACCCCAACGCATACATCTACTTCATCACGCAGGCGCCCGTGTGGGCGAAGATCTGCAACGTGATCGGCAAGGAAGAATGGGCCACCGATCCCGAATACGCGACACCCGCCGCGCGTCTGCCGCGTCTGAAGGAAATCTTCGCTGAAATCGAGCGCTGGACGATGACGAAGACCAAGTTCGAGGCGATGGAAATCCTCAACAAGTACGACATCCCTTGCGGCCCGATCCTCTCGATGAAGGAAATCGCCGAGGAGCCGTCGCTGCGCAAGACGGGCACGATCGTTGAAGTCGATCATCCGTTGCGCGGCAAGTATCTGACGGTCGGAAATCCGATCAAGCTGTCGGACAGTCCCACTGAAGTGACGCGCTCGCCGTTGCTCGGTGAACACACCGAAGAGGTGATGGCCGAACTCGGCTATTCGCTGGAGCAGATCAGCGCGTTGCGCGTGGCCGGCGCCATCTGACGCTTTTCGTTCACACGAGAAGATTGCACTCACTCACGAGGAACTGACCGTGGAAACCTGGATGCGCTTCAAGTCGAACGACGGCAACATCGTCTTCGGTCGTGTTGAAAACGGCTACCTGCACGAGTACGCGGGCCTTCATCATCCGGTGCCCACAGGCGCCGTGCTATCGACGCGCGCACTCACGCAGATCGCGCCCTGTGCGCCTGGCAAGGTCGTCGCGCTATGGAACAACTTCCACGCGCTGGCTGCAAAGCTCGAAAAGCCGGTACCGTCGCATCCGCTTTTTCTGATCAAGCCGGCAGAATCGGTGATCGGATCAGGCGATCCGATCCAGCGGCCAGTCAGTTACAGCGGCAAGATCGCGTACGAAGGTGAACTCGGTATCGTAATCGGCAGGCGCTGTCGTGCAGCGAGCGTCGAAGAAGCCGCCGAATCGATCTTCGGTTACACGATCATCAACGACGTGACGGCCGCGGAGCTGCTCAACGAGAATCCGCACTTTCCGCAATGGTGCCGGGCGAAAGGCTTCGATACGTTCTGTTGTGTCGGTCCTGCGATTGTGTCGGGTCTCGACTGGCACGCGTGCCATGTCGTGACGACCGTCGATGGGGTGGAGCGGCAGAACTATCCGCTGTCGGACATGGTGTTCTCGCCGGCGGAACAGGTCAGCATGATTTCGCATGACCTGACGCTGGAACCGGGCGACGTGATCGCCTGCGGAACGTCGTTGGGCGTCGGGTCAATCAAGGACGGTGCGACCGTGTCGATTTCGATCGAGGGCATTGGCACGTTGAGCAATACGCTCGCGCTTGCAGGCGCGAGCACAATACAGGCCGCTATCACGGCCGCGAGTATTTCCGTCTGATCTGGGCGACGCCGTACAACGGCGTCGGGGAAGGAGGAGACATGCCGGAAGCACTGGGCAATGCCGTCTATGCAGTTCTCGGCATCCTGTTGACTGTTGTGGGCGCAACTTTTTGTGCGCGGACGGTTCGCCGTCGCGATCTGCTGCATCGGCCGGGTTTCCTGACGTTGCTGGGCAGCGGTGTCGGGCTGATGGTGATCGGCGCGGGCTTCGCGCGATATCTGCTTTCGGCGATGCCCGTCGGGATCGAGCGGGTCGAATCATGCGTCGCGGTATTCATCGGCGGCCTTGTGTTTGCGGGCTCCGTGATCGCCTTCTTCAAGTTGCGCGGCCTGCTGGTGGATCGCAACGCCGCGTTTCCCGGCTACAAGATTGTCAACGTCGTCGCGCTGCTGCTATGCGCATGGCTCGGCTACGCGTTCGTCACCGAAGACACTCATAACTTCGACGTGGCCGCGCTGCTCGCGATGAGTCTGCTGGCCGCTGCGCTTGGCGCACACATGATGACCGCCGCCGACGACGAGCCGCACGCGCACGCATTCGCGACGCCAGGTGCGCGCGTTCATGCGCGCTGCGGCGTCATTCACCGGCGCGGCATCCTGGAGCGCATCGAATTGCGCGGCGATCCTTCGCACATCGTAGCGGGCGACGATTTCTCGACGCCGTGCTGGTCGCTGCGCGACGATTGCGATGTGCAGCGCTCGGGTGCATACCGGCGCGGCGTCGAGTGGCGCTATCGTGGAAGGCAGCGTTATCGCGCAATGCGTCACCCGGTGGGAACGCCGGTCGAAAAGTGACCGGCAGGGAAAGGTTGCACGCGCAATCATTCAAGCGCGTGCAGGAAGGCATGTGCTGGTACGTATCAAGCGCTTCGTTGCGGCGTGAAAGCATCGAAGTTCTGGCGCTTTTTCTGCAGGATCAGGTGGGCCAGAAAGTCGGCGTCGTATGCCTTGTGCAGATGGGCGTGAAACCGCTCGATGTACGCGGTAATGCGAGCGAGTTCACTGCTGAACTCATTGAGCGCATCGAGCGTGTCGCGGTCCCAGCGGAACCGCAGCCCGAGGTCGCTGAATGCTGCGTTCCAGGCGCTCAGGTGCGCATCGTCAGGACTGTCCGCAATGGTGCGGGCAGCACGCGTGGTGGAATGAGACAGAACCGAAGCGTGATTGATCATCATCGTGCTCCCAGGCGGTCGAGTGAAATGGCTCGACTCAAGCATAGGCATGAGCACCGATCGGCAATAGTTAAAGTTTTATTGGAAAACCATACGCTATCGCGTATACACGCTCGATTCCTTGAGCTTCGTGATCTGCTCGATCAGGTTCGCGCCTTCTTCCATCAGAAAGCGCTTGAACGCTTCGGCAACGGGCGGCAGGCGTTTGTTCTTCCGGTGCACCACGTACCAGTTGAGCATCACGGGAAAGCCCTCGACGTCGAGCACCACCAGATTGCCGACCTGCAGTTCGAGACTGATGGTGTGGGCGGACAGAAACGCGATGCCCATGCCCGCGATGACCGCCTGCTTGATGGTCTCGGTGCTCTTGATCTCCATCGCAATCTTGAGATTCGTCAGACGGCCGGCGAAGCCTTCTTCCATCGAATTCCACGTATCCGAGCCGCGCTCGCGCACGATGAACGCCTCGCTGGCCAGCTGGTTCAGCTTGATGTTGCGTTTTTTCGCGAGCGGATGATTGGGCGCGGCCACGATCACATACGGATGCGGCGCGAACGGCTCGTTGATCGAATCCATTTCGTGCGGCGGACGCACCATGACCGCGAGATCGGTCTGATTGGTCGACAACTGATGCAGCAATTCTTCACGGTTATGCACGGCAAGATTCAGCGCGACGCCCGAATAGCGCCGCGTGAATTCGGCAAGCAGGCGGGGAAAGAAATAGTCGCCGGCGCTGATCACCGCCACGTTGAGCGTGCCGCCCGACACACCCTTGAGCCGGCCCATCGCTTCGTCGACCTCATGAAACTGCTGGATGATCGCGCGGCTGTAGTGAAGCATCTCGGTGCCTGCCGGCGTCAGATAGATCTTCTTGCCGAGCTGCTCAAAGAGCGGCAGGCCCGCGTGTTCTTCAAGCTGGCGCACCTGGGTGGAAACGGCGGGCTGCGTGAGATGCAATTCCTCCGCGGCGCGCGAAAAGCTGAGGTGCCTGGCAACGGTCTCGAAGACCTTCAACTGGCGAAGTGTTGCGTTTCTCATCGTCATGGCCGATGTATAAGCAAAGGTGAATCTACATAATAACAAACTTTAATTATTAGTTATTGAGCAATGACCCTAGCATGGGTTCTGTAAGACGGCGATTTTCCATGCAGGCGCACCGGGTTAACGTGTAGGGGTCTGGAGCATACGTAGCAAGGCGCAGCCGGGTTAAGTCGGATTAAAGAAAGACCGTCCTGCCAGTTTGATGATTTTTGCATTGCTTTTTATATGGAATTTAATTATGGCAATGCAGGTGCTGAATACTCCCGAAAGACATTAATTTCGGGTCGTAACTATAAGGTGAAATGCATACAGTATGGCGATCAGGCCTGCTGCACTGAATAGATAGCGGAGACAAGGCAAATGGACGACCTCACCCAGCAACCGCCGGCCCCTTCTTTTATAGGGAACCGGTGGACTCAACTCGTCATTGGCATGGTGTGCATGGCACTCGTGGCGAACCTGCAATATGCGTGGACACTCTTCGTCGCGCCGATGAACGCGCGGCATCACTGGGGCGAAGCCTCGATTCAACTCGCTTTCACCATCTTCATCCTGACGGAGACATGGCTTGTACCTGTGGAAGGGTGGCTCGTCGACAAGTTCGGTCCACGCCCTGTGGTGGCCGTCGGCGCGGTGTGCGCAGGCGTCGCGTGGGTCATCAACTCGTATGCGACCGTTTTGCCGCAACTCTACGTGGCGGCGGTCATCGCGGGGATCGGCGCGGGCGGTGTGTACGGTACGTGTGTGGGGAATGCGCTGAAGTGGTTTCCCGACCGGCGCGGGCTTGCTGCCGGTCTGACAGCGGCAGGCTTCGGCGCGGGCGCTGCCGTTACCGTCATCCCGATCGCGAACATGATCACGCGCAAGGGCTACGAGGACACGTTCTTTTTCTTCGGCATCTTCCAGGGCGTCTGCATTCTCATGCTGGCGTTGCTGCTCAAGAAACCGAAGCCGCGTGCAGCCGCTGCGCCGAGAAAGAACTTCACAGTATCGAAAATCGATTACACGCCGGGCCAGATGATCAAGACGCCGGTTTTCTGGATCATTTACGCATCGTTCGTCGCTGTAGCTGCTGGCGGTTTGATGGCAACCGCGCAGATTGGTCCGATCGCAAAAGACTGGGGCCTCGCCAAACTTCCGATGACGTTCTTCGGCATGACGCTGCCGCTCCTCACCGCAACGCTGTCGATCGACAACATCTGCAACGGCTTCACGCGTCCTTTTTGCGGGTTCATTTCCGACAAGATCGGCCGTGAAAACACGATGTTTTTTATCTTTATCGGTGAAGGGCTGGCGCTGCTCGGGCTGATGCAATATGGCACGAATCCGTATGCGTTCATGACGTTCGCCGCGCTGATCTTCCTCTTTTGGGGGGAAATCTTTTCGATCTTCCCGGCGATCTGCGCCGATACCTTCGGCAGCAAATATGCGGCCGCCAACGCGGGCACGCTGTACACGGCGAAGGGAACGGCTTCGCTGATCGTGCCGATCGCTTCGGTGCTGTCGGCGACGGGCGGATGGAACCTGGTGTTCATCGTCGCGGCGGTCATCACGATTGCGGCGGGTATCTCGGCAAAGTTCATCCTCGCGCCGATGCGCGCCCGCTGGGTGGATGCGAGCGACAATCCGGTCGTGCACACCAAAAGTGCCTCGCGTCTGAGCCACTGGCCGGAGCAGACGGGTGAATAACGCACGGCCCCTCGCGCCATGAACATCTCGCTGCATCAATTGAAGGTGTTTGTCGCCGTTGCGCGCCAGCGGAGCTTTACTCGCGCGGCGCGCGAGTTCGATTTGACGCAGTCGGCGGTCAGCCGCTGCGTGCGCGAACTCGAAGACGCGATCCAGCTCAGACTCTTTGACCGCACGACGCGTCAGGTCGAGCTGACGACGGCCGGCGCGAGTCTCGAACGCCGTATCGGCCGTTTACTCGACGAAATCGACATCACATTGCGCGAGGGTCGCGCCGCGCACGAGAGCCACACCGGGGTCGTTGTGATCGCAAGCAATCCGGTGTTGTCGTCGAGCTGGCTGCCGGGTGGTCTCGCGCGCTGCGCGGCGGTTTTCCCCGATCTGATCATCTCCGTCAAGGACGTGCCGCAGGCGGCCGTGCTCGCGAGCGTCGAACATGGCGAGGTCGATTTCGGCGTCGTCTCCGATTTCGATCCTGCCGCGTGCACCGGCATGCATGCGCAGGTGCTGTTTTCCACGCCGCTCTGCGCGGTGTTGCCCGAAGCCCATCCGCTTGCACACCGTCCGACGCTTTTGTGGGCCGCGCTCGATGACGTACCGCTCGTCACGCTGAATGCGGATGCCGGCAGCCGCGCGAGCGTGGATCGCGCGCTCGGTGCGCTGCGCACGCGTGGGCGTCCGATTCAGGAACTGGGACACGTGGCTGCGGTATTGCGCATGATCGAACTGGGGCTCGGCGTCGGCATTCTGCCGGTCGATGCGCACTGGCCCGCCCATTCGGGTCGTACCGTGTCGCGCCCGTTACTCCCGGAAGTCGCGCTCACGACGATGCTCGTGCGTCGCAAGAACCGCTCACTCCGACCGAACGCAGAAGCCGTCTGGTCGCAGTTTTTCAAGGAAGCTCATCCCCAGGGTCACGCCAATGGTTCGGCGTGGCCCGGCATCGGCGCCCGCGCATCCGCGGTGACGCCGGGCATTGGCACGGCCTTAAGCACCCCTTTAAGGATGCCGTAGCCCGCGCGGTCCTGTGCTTCGGGACGCGCAATGAATGATCTTTTGCAAGGAGCACGACAATGGACACTCAAACAACAGCGGACCTCAAACGTCATGATCTGCTGATCAATGGCAAGCGCCTGCCGCCGGGTACGGGCGAATACTCGGTGGACCTGAACCCCGCCACCGAGGAACCGATCGCGCTGGTCGCGCAGGGCAGCGCGGCGGATGTCGATACGGCGGTCGTGGCAGCACGTGCTGCGCTCAAGGTATGGAACCGGCTGCGCGCGGCGGAACGCGGACGCATCCTCAACCGCTTCGCCGAATTGTTGCGCACGCATCAGGATGAAATCGTCGCACTCGAAAGTCTGGACGCGGGCAAGCCTGTTGCGTCGGTGTTGCGTCAGGACGTGCCCGCTGCCATCGATACGCTCACGTACTACGCGGGCTGGTGCGACAAGATCAACGGTCAGGTCGTGCCGGTGCGTCCCGACGCGCTCACATACACGCTTCGCGAGCCGGTCGGTGTGGTGGCCGCGATCGTGCCGTGGAATTTCCCGCTGATGATCGGCATGTGGAAGATTGCGCCTGCGCTTGCGTGCGGCTGCACGATGATCGTGAAGCCCGCTGAAATCACGCCACTTTCGGCGTTGCGCATCGGCGAACTCGCGCTCGAAGCGGGCGTGCCGCCCGGCGTGCTGAATATCGTGACGGGCAAGGGACGCGTGGTGGGCGACGCGCTCGTCGCGCATCCGGGCATCGACAAGGTGACGTTCACGGGTTCGCCCTCAGTGGGTCGTGGCATCCTGCAGGGCGCCGCGAGCAATTTCAAGCGTGTGACGCTCGAACTCGGTGGCAAGTCGGCGAATGTCATTTTCGACGACGCGAATATCGACAACGCCGTGCGCGCCGCTGCGTCAGGCATTTTCTTCAACACGGGGCAGGTGTGTTCGGCCGGCTCGCGCATTCTTGCGCATCGCAATGTGTATGACGAAGTCGTCGAACGGCTGGCGGCGCGTGCGAAATCGATCCGCGTCGGCGACCCGACTGAGCGCGAAACGACGATGGGCCCGCTCGTGTCGGCCACGCAGATGAAGACCGTGCTTGATTACGTCGACGTGGGCAAAAAAGAGGGCGCTTCGCTGGTAACGGGCGGCGCGCGGATCGGTGAGCGTGGCTTCTTCGTCGAGCCGACCGTGTTCGCGAACGTCGAACACGAAATGCGTATTTCGCAGGAGGAGATCTTCGGGCCGGTGGCAAGCGTGATTCGCTTCAACGACGAGGCCGACGCGATCCGCATTGCGAACGGCACGCTTTACAGCCTTGCCGCAGGCGTGTGGAGCAAGGACATCGGTCGCGTGCATCGTGTCGCGCATGAGCTGAGGGCGGGCACGGTGTGGATCAACACGTACGGCTATACCGATGTACGTCTGCCGTGGGGCGGTTCGGGCGATTCGGGCTTCGGTCGCGAGCACGGCGACGTCGCTATCGAGAACTTCACGGAACCGAAAAGCGTGTGGCTCTCGCTCGATCACTGAGCGTCACTGTTCGTTGATTCTCCGAGATCAAAAGCAAAGGGGCCCGGATGCGACGCATCCGGACCCCATCTTCACGCACGTGAAGTAACGGCCACGCTACCGACTCAATCGCCCTGCATTGCCATCTTTTCGCGTTGCTTGACGAGCGCGAGCACGATGTCGATGGTCGGCGTGGGTTCGTTGACGAGACGCCCCATCTCCTGCACGACGGTCAGCAGCGGGTCAATCTCCATCGGCCGCCGGTGCAGCAGATCGACCAGCATCGAGGTCTTGTGCGCGCCGACAGCACCTGCGCCATCAATCCGCTTCTCGACATCGACGCGGAAATGCACGCCGAACTGTTCCGCGATCTGCTTTCCCTCGATCATCATCGCGCGCGACAACGCGCGCGTGCCAGGATCGCTCGTGATGACATCGAGCGTCGCGTGCGTGAGCGCGCTGATCGGGTTGAAACACAGATTGCCCCACAGCTTGAGCCAGATTTCATCGCGGATGTTCTCGCGAATCGGCGCATCGAAGCCGGCGGCCTGCATCATCTCGTGAAACTGCTGGATACGCGGCGTACGTTCGCCGCTGGGCTCGCCGATCGGAAACTTCTTGCCGTACACATGCTTGATCACGCCCGGTTCAGCGATTTCCGCGGCAGGGTAGAGCACGCAGCCAATCGCGCGTTCAGGGCCCAGCCGTGACCACTGCGAACCGTCCGGGTCGACGCTATTCAGACGCGTGCCCGCGAACTTGCCGCCGTGTTGATAGAAGTACCAGTAAGGGATGCCGTTCGTGCCGGTGATGATGGCCGTGTGCTTGCCGAACAGCGGCTGCATCGATTCGACGACACCGGGCAATGAATGCGCTTTCAGCGTAATGATCACGTAGTCCTGCACGCCGAGTTCGCGCGGATCCGATGTGCAGCGGACTTTGGCGGAGATTTCCTCGCCATCCATCTGCAACCGCACGCCGTGCTCACGCATCGCCGCGAGATGCGGGCCACGCGCGACAAAACTCACATCGGCGCCTGCCCGCGCCAGTTGCACTCCCATCAGCCCGCCTATTGCTCCCGCTCCGAAGACACAGATCTTCATGGTTTGCCCCAGTGACGATTGAAAGCCGTCTGCCCGTTGCTGCAAATTCAGCGTGCCCGCGCGGGAAGTGCCGTTACATCAGCGATGCGCGATCACGCGGCCAGCTCAGGCGATGATTCGAGAATAAAAGGATGCATCGATTGATGATAGTTAAAGTTGCTGACCTGAAGCATTAGCAAAGACTTATGGTTTGTCGTTTTGGTGCGTCGTGTGCGGCCATCAGGGTCAGCTGTGGCGCACGAGCAGGAAGCTCAGGCCGATCGCACCCAGAAATGTGCCGCAGCAGCGGTTGAACCAGCGGCGCACATCGGCACGCGTGAGCCATCGCCCGAGCCACATGCCGGCCGCGGAATAGAGCGCAATCGCAATCCATTCGAGTACGAGAAAGCTCGCGCCGAGCACAGTGAACTGCGGCAGCACTGGCTGCGTGATGTCGACGAATTGCGGCAGGAAGGCCGTGAAAACCAGAATCGCCTTCGGATTGCCTGCGGCAACGAGGCATTCGTGTCGCGCGAGGCGCCAGAGCGATGCCTCTTCGTGTTTCGTGGACTCGAACGATGTCGCTTTGCTGCGCCACAACTGGATCGCAAGCCAGATGAGATAACCCGCGCCTGCCAGCTTGATGCCAAGGAATACCCATGCAGAAGCATGCAGTACGGCGGCAAGCCCGGTAGCGGTAAGCGCGAGCATGGCGGCAAACGAGACGAGCCGGCCGGTGCCTGCGATGACGGACGTCAAAAAGCCATGACGCGCTGCGACATTGATCGAGAGCAGGTTGTTCGGGCCTGGCGCCATATTCAGCGCGAAGCAGGCGGGCAGGAAGAACAGCCAGGCGGTGAGTGACATAAGCGGCTCGCTGAATGAACGCCGGTTGCTTTCGCGGGGGAAGCTGCAACCGGCCATAAGGCAGGTCTGGCCGATTGTACCGAACTGGCGACGCCGCGCCTGATCAATGCAGGATCAATGCAGGGTTAATGCCGGGTCAATGCCGGGTCAATGCCGGGTCAATGCAGAACGCGGACGAAATCCGGATCGACCAGCAGCGCGGACACATTGGCCGCGACAGTATCTTCGAGCGCGATCGTGTTGTTGGTGAACGTATGGAACTGCCGTCGCACCGTTTTCGTCGACGCGTAGAGTTCGCGCTTGGTGTCGGCCTCGATGAGGACGTAGTGCATCTTCAGCGTCCACCATGCGGGCGAGCGCGCGTCTTCCACTGAGAACGCTTCGATGCGCGCGCTCAGGATGCGCGCGGTGTCGGCGGTATCGACGCCGGCGCGCGTCAGCGTTCTGGCGACAGCATCGCGGACGCTGGCATCGACGTTCCTCTTGAGCGTGATACTGGACACTGCGGTGTTCTGGATGCGGTTCGGCGACAACTGGCCGGCCTGCGCGGGCAGATACGCGAATTCGGACGCGGGCGCGACGCTCAGTGAGCCCGTCGTGGGAGGAATCGTGTCGGTCTTGTGCCGATAGCTCGGGAAGAAGCAGCAGGCCGACAGCAGCATCACGCTGCTGAGCGCACCGCTGCGGGCGAAGAGGGAAAGGTTCACGTCGTTAAAGGCTCGCCGGTTCGATGGATGCAGACCTGGTGCGATGCGCCACGTTGCATACGGTTCTCAAAAGAGGTCGAAGTGTCGGCAAGATGATGTGATTGTGAAATGAGATGTGTCCGAAAAGGCAAGGGCGCTCGCATGAGAAAGGGTTTGTCCTGATCGGTTGATTTCGTCCCGTCCGGTGTCGATTCTAAACAATCGAAATAAACACATCGATCTTTGTGCGAAAGCGCATAGCGAGAGGGCTCGATTGTCATAAAGTGCGGCGCCATGTTCCGGCCCCTTGCGCTGGCGTCCGTCGCAGGATTTAATACAGGCGATGCCCGCCGCCAGGATGTCAGCGCATTCCGGCCGCTTTCCGAACCCGGGAGGCGCCCGATGGCGATAGCGCGAACGCGGCTATCCGTACACAGCCGGACGCGCGACCGGCGCATGCCAGTCCATGATGATTCGAAAAAACGGAGAAATGCATGACGTCGAGCACCATCGCTGAACGGGAAGCGGCCGGTCGTGCCGCGCGGGAACATAGCAGGCGGTCCAGTCACCGCGCGATCGGCGATCTCGACCGCGACCCCATTGCGCTGCTGAAGAAGAGCAGCGAAGGGCGTGTGTCCCGTCTCGTGCCGTTGCGTTATGGACGTATGGCGGTGTCGCCATTCACGTTCTTTCGCGGCACTGCAATCCTGCAGGCGCATGATCTCAGCAAGGTGCCGGACACGGGCATCGCCATCCCGATCTGCGGTGATGGACATCTGATGAACTTCGGCGGCTTCGCAACCCCCGAACGGCAACTGGTCTGCGATCTGAACGACTTCGACGAAGTCGCTTTTGGCCCGTGGGAATGGGACCTGAAGCGTCTGACGGCGAGTCTCGTCGTCGCGGCCCGGCATATGCGGCTGAGCCGCGGCATGGCGCACGGGCTCGTGATGTCAGCGGTAACGATGTACCGCGACTGGATGCAGAAATATTCGGAGTACGGCACGCTCGAACTCTGGTACGAGCGCATCACCTTCGACCGGATGATCGAGACGGCGCTTACGCCCGAGCGCCGCCGCCAGACGCGGCGCGGCATGGAGAAGGCGGCGTCGCGCACGCAGGAAAGCGTGATGGAGAAGATGGCCGAACGCGTCGGCGATGCGTGGCAGATACGCGATGCACCACCGGGTCTCTTTCACGTGCACGGCAGCAACACGCTGTTCGACGCAGAAGACGACTGGTTCAGGCTCGGCGACTGGCACAAGCTGGTGGACGACATGTACGGCGAGTACATGAAGACGCTGACGCACGACCGGCGCGAACTGCTCAACCACTTCGTGCCGCAGGATCTGGTGTTCAAGGTGGTGGGCGTGGGGAGTGTAGGCACGCGGTGTCTTGTGATGCTCAACACCGACCCCCACGATAAACCCCTGTTCCTCCAGATCAAGGAAGCGCGCCAGTCGGTCATCGGCCAGTACTACAAGACGCCGCAGCACTTCAAATCGTCGGGGATCAAGCATCATGGCGAGCGCGTCGTGCGCGGGCAGCGCGCGCTACAGGCCGTCAGCGATATCTTCCTCGGCTGGGCAACGGGTCCTTCAGGGCGACACTTCTACTTCCGACAGTTGCGCGACATGAAGGTGTCCGCCAACATCGAGCTGTTCGACAACGACCTGCTTGAAGGGTACGCGCGGCTGTGCGGCTGGATCATGGCGCGTGCTCATGCAAAGGCAGGCGGCAAGGCGATCGAGATCAGCGCCTACATTGGCCGCAGTGACCAGTTTGCGGAAGCACTGGCCGACTATGCTTTCGCGTACGCCGATCAGGTCGAAAAAGACTATGAGGTATTCCTTGACGCGTGCCGCAATGGCGATCTCGAAGCGCGCACAGACGAAGACATGGCCGCCGATTTTCGCGTGTAGTCCGGCCGGACGCGGGCACACGACGCGCAAGGCAAATCAGTCGCGTGGCGTTTCCCGGCCGGCAATATTCGTGTGTAACAGCTTGTTCACTGGGAGATTCGCATGCTTTCGCTCATCGGTACGCTGATTGTGGGTCTGATCGTAGGGCTGATCGCACGGGCGGTGAAGCCCGGCGACGACAGCATGGGCATCATCATGACTATCGTCGTGGGCATTGTCGGTTCGCTGATCGCGGGTTACCTGGGCCGTGCGCTCGGGTGGTATCAGCCCGGCCAGGCGGCGGGATGGATCGCCTCGGTGATCGGGGCGATCATCCTGCTTGTGATCGTCGGCTTCGTCAAAAAACGTATGTAGGGCGTCGGTTGGGGCGCATGGCGTCGTCTGATCCAGACGGCGGCTCGCGCGCCCTTTTTCATGTGGCGTAGCGCGCTTCAGTTGTACGCCTCAGTTATGTGCTTCAGTTGCGTGCTTCACGGAGGGTAACGAAGCGCAGCCCCTGACGCTGTGCCGCTTCGATCACGCGCGGCAGCACTGCCAGCACCAGCGGTTCGCCATCATCGGTCACGGCGGCGTTGCCGTCGTGGAGAAGCAGGATGTCGCGGGCGGCGAGTCCATCGAGCAGCCGGCGCGCGACGACTTCCGGATCGCGTTCGCGCGTGTCGAAGCCGCGCCGCGTCCACGCGGCAAGGCGCAGATCGAGTTTTCCCAGCACCGGTTCGAGAAAGACATTGCGCAGCCCGGCGGGCGCGCGGAAAAAGTATGGACGCTCGCCGGTGAGCGTTTCGAACGTCTGCTGAGCTGCTTCGATCTCGCGTTTGAGTGCGCCGGGCGGCGTCACCGAAAACGTGTGAACGTGTACCTGCGAGTGGTTCTCGACGGCGTGTCCACGCGCGACGATCTCGCGCGTCAGCGCAGCATGACGTTGCGCGTTGGCGCCGATGCAGAAGAACGTCGCGCGCACGCCCCAGGCATCGAGCAGGTCGAGCACTTTCGGCGTGACGACCGGATCGGGCCCGTCGTCGATGGTGAGTGCGATCGCGTCCGCATTGCCCGCGCTGTCGGGCAGCCGGGTCCAGTTCGGCCCGAGCAGCGATGAGCGCGGCCACAGCCCGGCGACCGTCACGATCACGTGATTGATCATCACGAACGCGAGCCACCACGGCCACGCATGGGGCGCGCTGAGAACACCGGCGAGCGCGAGTGCGTGCCAGGCGATAGTGGCCTTCAGCATCGGCGGAAAGCCATCGTACCGCCAGCGTCGCGCGGAAGAGGGATGTGGCCCGCGTGGCAGGGCCGGTCTGGATTCGATCATGATGCGTTCTGTCCGCCTTCCTCCTTCCAGGAAAGGCTGCGAGTGCGCGCAAAACTGCGCTGAACTGTCAAAGATACCATTTGCGCGCGGCGGACCACGCCGACACATCTCCGCCATACAGGTCGCGTACCTTCCCTCAGACCGTTCTTGCGCCGTTCCGCTGCATCCCTCTGCCTCTCCGGTTCCACGTTGTTCCTGCGGTTTCCCTGTTTTCGTCATGGCCCGGCTTCGCGTGCCGCAATCCGGCCTGCAGCCTGGTTTTTGCCCCGTCCTGGCAGCCCTGCCAGTCCTGATAGCTCTGATAGCCCGTTCCGAACAAAAAGGAGACGTCACTGTGTTCCAGTCGAAACGATGGCGTGCGGCCATCGCCCGCTCTTTTTATCTGGCCACGCCAGTCGAAGTCGCAGTGCAGAAAGGGGCATGACGGAAAACGCTATCCTTGACGTCTGGTTCATGCGGTCTTTCACGACTCAATACCCCACACGTCATGCGTCTGCGTCACATCGAAGTCTTTCACGCCATCATGCGCACAGGGTCGCTGTCGAAAGCGGCCGAACTGCTGTGCGTCTCGCAGCCCGCCGTGAGCAAGATCCTCGCGCACGCCGAGCGCAGCGTCGGCATCAAGCTCTTCAACCGCGTGCACGGCCGCCTGCAACCGACGCGTGAAGCCGAACTGCTGTTTTCCGAAACGCAGAAGCTGCAGAACAACCTCGACAGCATTCGTGATCTGGCGCGCAACCTTGCGTTGCAGCCGGAAGGTCATCTGCGGATCGGCTGTTTGCCGAGCCTCGGCTTGAGGCTGATCCCGCAGGCTGTGCAGGCGTTCCGGCAGGCGTTCCCCAATGTGTCGCTGAAGATCCAGACGCGCCATACGGAAGAACTGCTCAACGCACTGCTCACGCGTGATCTCGATTTCGCCGTCGCGCTGAATCCGCCTGCGCGTCCAGGCATTACGGCCGTGGAACTCGGTCGTGCCGCAGTGGTGTGCGTCGGGCCGCCTGGTCATGACGGGCCGGACAGTTCAGCGGAACCGGTTGCACTTGCAACCATCGTGGAAGGCGACTGGATCAGCATCGGCAACACCGATCCGCTCGGAGAATTGATCGGTAACGCGCTGGAGGCGCAAGGGCTCGACGGACACGTCGCGACCATAGAAGCGCAGACGTGGTACGTCGCCCGGGCGCTGGCGGCGCGCGGCGTCGGTTGCGTGCTGCTCGACGAATTGACCGCGCGCGCGGGCGGTGAGCCGGTATCGATCCGTCCAGTCGAGCCCGCGATGTCGGTGGGGGTGTTCGCGTTATGGCGCGACGGGGGCCTCGATTCGCAGGCAGGCCGGGCGTTTCTCGATGTACTGCGGGCACCGTTTGCGCTTTGAGACGACTTAACCCTGGGTTATGCAGCCTCGCTTCTGCTCATTTGATGACGCATTTTCATTGCGTCACACTGCGTCGAACAGATTCTGCAGACGGTGATGATTCATGCGTGTGTGTGTACTCGGCGCGGGCGTCGTAGGGCTAACGACCGCTTATTTTCTGGCCCGTGACGGCCACGAGGTGACGTTGCTCGAAGGCCGCGGGGGCGCTGCGCTCGAAGCGAGCTTTGCGAACGGCGGTCAACTGAGCTACAGCTACGTCACGCCGCTCGCCGACCCTGCCGTGCTGCCGAAACTTCCTGCGTGGCTGCTCGCGCGCGATTCCGCATTGCGTTTCGTGCCTCGCCTCGACGTTGATCAGTGGCGCTGGTGCGTCGCGTTTCTGCGCGCCTGCCGCGCCACGCGCAGCAGGCAGACCGCGATGGAACTGCTGGCGCTGGGCGCGTCGAGCCGCGCATCGATGCATGAACTCGTGCAGCGCGAGTCGATCGATTTCGATTACGTGCACAACGGCAAGCTCGTTGTTTATCGCGACGCGCGGGAGTTCGATCACGCACGCCGCAAGATGGACTCTCTCGTTGCCGCGGGTTCGGCGCAGCGCGCGCTCGACGCAGCTGCGTGTGTCGCGCTGGAGCCTGCGCTCGAACGCGCACGGCCGTTGCTGGCGGGCGGCATTCACACACCGTCGGAAGAAGCGGGAGACTGTCATCGTTTCGGCGTCGCACTTGCCCGTGTGCTTGAGGAGCGTTATCGCGTCGCGATCCAGTACGAAACGCCTGTGCGTGGGATCCGGATAGAAGGGCGGCGCGCAGTGGCTGCGATTACGCCGCATGGCGACGTGGAAGCCGATGCGTTCGTTGTCGCGCTCGGCATGGGCAGTGTGCCGCTGGTGGCCTCGCTGGGCATCCGCCTGCCCATTTATCCGCTGACCGGCTACAGCCTGACGATTCCCGGAGCACCAGGCCGCGCGCCGCGCGTCAGCGTGACGGATCTGCATCGCAAGATTGTCTACGCGCCGCTTGGCGACCGTCTGCGGATCGCCGGCATGGTCGAGATTGCGGGGATGAAGGTTTCGCAGCGCGATGGCCGGCTCGCATTGCTGTCGCAGCAGGCGCAGGAGATTTTCCCGGAGGCCGGCGACTACGCCGCCGCGGCTACGTGGTGCGGTCATCGTCCCGCCACGCCGGACAGCAAACCGCTTCTCGGTGCTACGCACCACGACAATGTCTGGCTCAACACAGGACACGGCGCGCTCGGCTTCACGCTCGCCTGCGGCAGCGCGCGTGCGATGGCTGACACGCTGGCCGGACGCACGCCGTCAGTCGATATGGCGGCATATGCATTGAACCGGTAACACGCACAATCCACACACTGCTGATAAAAGGAGACACCATGAAACGGGTAGCCACACTGACGTCGCTTGCCATCGCCTGCTCGCTGGGAGCAGGCGCACACGCCGAAGAGCAGAGCCAGACACTGAAAAAAATCAACGACACCGGCGTGATCGTGCTGGGCGTGCGCGAATCGTCGGTGCCGTTTTCGTACTACGACGAGCAGCAGCATGTGATCGGCTTCTCGCAGACCATCGCGCTGAAGATCGTCGATGAGGTGAAGAAAGAACTGAAGATGCCGGACCTGAAGGTCCGCGAAATTCCGATCACGTCGCAGAATCGGATTCCGCTTGTGCAGAACGGAACGGTCGATATCGAATGCGGTTCCACCACGCACACGAAGGAGCGCGACAATCAGGTGGCGTTTTCGAACAGCTTCTTCCAGTACGGCATGCGGATGATCGTGAAAAAATCCTCGGGCGTGAAAGACTTTCCTGACCTTGCGGGCAAGACGGTTGTGACCACGGCGGGCACGACGGAAGAACGCCTGCTGCGGCAGATGAATAACGAGAAGGGCATGAACATGCGCCTGATCAGCGCGAAGGATCACGCTGAATCTTTTCTCAACGTGAAGAGCGATCGCGCGGTTGCGTTTGTGATGGACGATCCGCTGCTGTATGGTGCGAAGGCAAAGGAAGCGGACCCGGACGAATACGTGATCACCGGCACGTCGCCGCTGTCCGAAGTCTACGGGTGCATGTTCCGCAAGGAAGACCCGGGCTTCAAGAAACTGGCTGACGGTGTGATCGCACGGATGCAGACTTCCGGTGAAGCGGCGGCGCTTTATCAGAAGTGGTTCACGCAGCCGGTGCCGCCGAAGGGAATCAACCTGAACTATCCGCTGTCGTCGGAAATGAAGTCGCTGCTCGCGAACCCGAACGACCGGGCGCTCGACTAGCGGGCGCTTCGATCGAGGCTTCACGTCCGGCGCGCAAACATGGGGAGAAACGTTGTGAGTACGGACACGAAGCAGGGTAAGGTCGCATTGATCACGGGCGCGGGCAGCGGTATCGGCCGCGCGACGGCGGAGCGGCTGCTGGAGCGCGGCTATCGCGTCGTGCTGGCGAGCCGCCGGCAGGCGCCGCTCGACGACATCGCGGCAGCGGCGGCGCAACGCGGCGAGGACGCGCTGGCCGTCGCGTGCGATGTCACGGATGAAGCCAGCGTGGCGGCGCTATTCGATGCGATTCACGCGCGCTATGGCCGGCTCGACGTGCTGTTCAACAACGCGGGTCGCAATGCGCCGCCCGTCGACATCGACGAAATCAGTATCGACGACTGGCGCTCGGTGGTCGACACGAATCTGACGGGCGCTTTCCTTTGCACGCGTGCGGCGTTCGGCATGATGAAGACGCAGTCGCCGCGTGGCGGACGCATCATCAACAACGGCTCGATCTCGGCGCACGCGCCGCGTCCATGGAGCATTGCCTACACGGCAACCAAGCACGCGATCACCGGCCTCACGAAATCTGTCTCGCTCGATGGCCGCCGTCACGACATCGTCTGCGGGCAGATCGACATCGGCAACGCCGCGACGGAAATGGCCGCACGCATGGCGCGCGGCGTACCGCAGGCGAATGGCGAAACGGCGGTCGAACCTTTGATGGACGTCGGCCTCGTTGCTGATGCCGTGCTGCATATGGCCGATCTGCCGTTGTCCGCGAACGTCCAGTTCATGACAATCATGGCGAGCAAGATGCCGTACGTCGGACGCGGTTAGGCACATTCACCCGGCCGCTTTCGCGGCGGCCGGCAGCGCGCCGGGCGGGTTCCCCCTATACTGTTTGATCCCAGTCATCATCCGGATACCGTCGTGCCCGAAGCTTCGACCGAGGACGACCCGATGCCGGTGCCGCCCAGGCAGCCGGAGCTCGAGGATTGTTGCGGCAGCGGTTGCGACCCGTGCATTTTCGATCTTTACGCAGACGAGCTCGAGCGCTATCGGGTCGCGCTCGCCGCATGGGAAGCGCGCCATCGCACGCGTGGCTCCCGTGGTGCTCACGAAAAAAAGCCCAGCCGTCCCCGTTCATGAACCAACCCCGGTTACCCGCGACCGCCGCCAGCGGCACCTCCGCAATCGAACCGCAAGCGCTGTCTGCATTGCATGATTTCGTGCGGCGTTATCCGCGGCTTTTCGTGCTGACCGGCGCGGGCATCAGTATCGATTCCGGCATTCCCGGTTATCGCGATGAAAACGGCGAGTGGAAGCGCTCGCCACCAATCACGCTGCAGGAATTTCTCGGCGCCGAGCATTCCCGCAAACGCTATTGGGCACGCAGCATGATCGGCTGGCCGGTGGTCGCCGATGCCGCGCCGAACGCGGCGCATCGCGCGCTCGCCCAGCTGGAAGCCGCCGGTCACGTTGAAACGCTCGTGACGCAGAACGTCGACGGCTTGCATCAACGCGCGGGCAGCACGGACGTGATCGAACTGCACGGCAGTATCGGCGGCGTGACGTGTCTGGACTGCGGCGCGCAGCATGCACGCGCCGCCATCCAGCACACGCTCGAAGCAGAGAACCCGGCGCTGCTCGAAGCCAGCGCGGAACCCGCCGCCGATGGCGATGCGCATCTCGAATGGCACGATCTGGATACATTCCGCGTTCCGCCGTGCCCAACCTGCGGCGGTCTGCTGAAACCCTCGGTGGTGTTTTTCGGCGAGAACGTGCCGCGCGAACGCGTCGAGTCGGCCGGGCGTGCGCTTGAAGCCGCGGATGCCGTGCTGGTCGTGGGTTCGTCGCTGATGGTCTATTCCGGTTATCGCTTCTGCGTGTGGGCTGGGAAAGCGGGCAAACCCGTTGCTGCGATCAATCTTGGCAAAACGCGCGCCGATCCGCTGCTCGCGCTGAAAGTAGCCGCGCCCTGCGCCGACGCCTTGACGGCACTTGCAGCGAAGCTCGCGACAGAAGCCGGCGCACGACCCGGCGCATAACCCGCGCACGCCCTTTTACCGAAATGATGAACACACCGAATCCGAACCTGCGACAGCGCTCGCCTTCCGCGGAACGCAATTGCGAGCCGATTCTTGCCGTGCTGCAACACGCGTTGCCGCAAACGGGCACCGTGCTCGAGATCGCGAGCGGCACCGGCCAGCATGTGACGCATTTCGCGGCGGCGCTTCCCGGACTCACATGGCAGCCGAGCGATCCTGACGTTGACGCGCGCGCTTCGATTGCTGCGTGGACGGCGCATGCGGGTCTCGCGAACGTACGCGCGCCGCTCGCGCTCGATGTGCGTCGTACGCCGTGGGGCATCGAAGCCGCGAACGCAATCGTCTGCATCAATATGGTCCACATCTCGCCGTGGGCCGCGACCGAGGCGCTCTTTTCCGGCGCCGGGCGCATACTGGAGCGCGGCGGCGTGATCTTTCTCTACGGACCGTACCGCCGCAACGGCGCGCATACGGCTGACAGCAATGAAGCCTTCGATCAGCAGTTGAGGAGCCGCAATCCCGAGTGGGGCGTGCGCGACATGGAAGCCGTCGTGGAACTGGCCGCTGCGGCGGCGTTCGAAGGGGAAGAACCGGTAGCGATGCCCGCGAACAACTTCAGTCTCGTGTTCCGCAAGCGCTAACGTGCGCCGTATGTGTCGCAGACAAGCGGCATCCGGCCATTTCTTTTATCCTTTCACCCTCGACGCCGCGCGGGCAGCAATCCGTCGCGGCATCCCGTCTTTCTGGAATCTGGAGAATTCACATCATGGGCAAGCAGGCAATCGGCGTGGTGGGGCTGGCGGTCATGGGCCGCAATCTGGCGCTCAACATCGAGAGCCGCGGTCACGCGGTTTCCGTCTTCAACCGGACCCGCGAAAAAACTGACGAGCTGATCAACGAATATCCGGATCGCAAGCTCGTGCCGGCTTACACGCTGGAAGAATTCGTCGACTCGCTGGAAAAGCCGCGCCGCATCCTGATGATGGTCAAAGCCGGCGCGCCGACCGATGCCACCATCGCATCGCTCAAGCCGCTGCTGGAAAAGGGCGACATTCTGATCGACGGCGGCAATACGCATTTCACCGATACGATCCGCCGTAACCAGGAACTCGCGAAAGCGGGCCTGCATTTCATCGGCACGGGCGTGTCAGGCGGTGAAGAAGGCGCGTTGAAAGGCCCGTCGATCATGCCAGGCGGACAGCGCGATGCGTACGATCTGGTTGCACCGATCCTCACCGAAATCGCCGCGAAGGCGCCGGACGGCGAGCCGTGCGTTGCGTACATGGGCGCGGACGGTGCGGGCCACTTCGTGAAGATGGTGCACAACGGCATCGAATACGGCGACATGCAGCTGATCGCCGAAAGCTACTGGGTGCTGAAGCAGGTGCTCGGCCTGTCGAACGAGGAGCTTGGCAAGGTCTACACCGAATGGAACGAAGGTGAACTCGACAGCTACCTGATCGAAATCACGTCGAAGATTTTCGGCAAGAAAGACGACGAAACCGGCAAGGATCTCGTCGATGTGATTCTGGATCGCGCCGCGCAGAAGGGCACCGGCAAGTGGACGAGCCAGAACGCGCTCGATCTCGGCGCGCCGTTGCCGCTCATCACCGAAGCCGTGTTCGCGCGCGTGCTGTCGTCGCTGAAAGATCAGCGCGTGGCGGCCAGCAAGGTCATCACCGGGCCGGAGAAGAAGGCGTTCAGCGGCGATCGGGCGGCCTTCATCGAATCGGTGCGGCGTGCGCTGTACTTCAGCAAGGTGATTTCGTACGCGCAGGGTTTTGCGCAACTGCGCGCGGCTTCGGACGAATACAAGTGGGATCTCGACTACGGCACGATTGCGAAGATTTTCCGCGCCGGCTGTATCATCCGCGCCCGCTTCCTGCAGAAGATTACCGACGCCTATTCGAAAGAAAAGACGATCGCGAACCTGCTGCTCGATCCGTACTTCAACGATATCGCCACGAAGTACCAGGGCGCGTTGCGCGATGTGGTCGTCGCAGCGGTGCAGGCGGGGGTGGCGGTGCCGGCGTTCGCCTCGGCGATCGCGTACTTCGACGGATATCGTTCGGAGCGCCTGCCCGCGAATCTCGTGCAGTCGCAGCGTGACTTCTTTGGCGCGCATACGTTCGAGCGCGTCGACAAGCCGGGCAGCTTCCACGCGAACTGGTCCTGAGCGTCATCGAGTAGCGTTTGCTACCGGCGCAGTGGCGGTGCCTTCGGGCCCGCTATCTGTGCCGCGTGAACTGTTGCTGGAATGCCTGCGAGTGCCGTCGACAAGCGGCATCCGAGCGTCGGGATTGTTGCGATTACGGAAATAGATATTACCCGGATTAGTGGTTTTCCCTATGAGCCGACTTCTCTAGACTTGCACCAATACGCTGAAGGGCACGGTCCCGAAGCGATCCAGGTACATGTCCGGAGGTAGTCACCATGAAAGCACTGATCAAGGCAGCCGTTGTTGCAGCCGTCCTCGCCGCGCCCGTTGTGTCGTTTGCCCAGTCGAACGAACCGGTTACGCGCGCTCAGGTCCGCGAAGAACTCGTGCAACTCCAGAAGGCCGGCTACAGCCCGCTCGACGACCGTAACAGCTATCCTGTTCACATTGAGGCAGCCGAAGCCCGCATCGCGGCGCAGAACGGCACGCCGGTGAACACCAGCTACGGCGCAGCGACGAACGGTTCGTCGCAAGTCGGTGCACGCGCTGAAAAGCCGGGTCCGCTGTCGGTTTTCTTCGGCAATTAAGCTGGATTGCAATAAAAAACGCTGACCGGATCGCTCCGGTCAGCGTTTTCTTTTATGGTTCAGTGCAGCGTGCGATGACGGCGGCCAATATCGTCGAAAAGTTCGCGGCTGGGCTCCAGCGCGAGCAGCCAGGTTTCGTCGTAGCCGCTCAAGGTGTCGAGCGCCTCACGTAATCGCTCGATCGCGACCGCGGGCAGTTCCACGGTCGCCTCCACGCCGCTCGACAGGCGGGCGATGCTGGCCAGCTGGACAAGGGCGTCGGCGGCCTCGGCGACATCGGTGGCAAAGACGAGGTGCGTATTCAGCAACTCCGCCAGCCCAGGCGACGTCGCGACATCCTCGACGTTGAGCTGCAGGGCCAGAAATGTGGCTTTGTTCATCCTCGAACTCCTCGCGGACAGGACATCGCGGTAATCGGCAATCGGCTCACCCGCGGTGCGTCGCGGCAGCAAAGGGCAGTATAGGCCAGCGCCGGGGGTAATCAATGCAGCCTCCGGACCGCCGATTCCGTTTCAAAAGCTGCCAGCACGGGCCCCCGGCGGCCTGCGCGGGGTTGACGGGTCATATAATGGTCCGGCACCTTCTCCCGGGCAGCATATTCCTCTCCATGCATCCGACCCGGCACGCATAGGTCGGCCGGGTCCACGCACGAGATCGCACGTGATTGGCATGATTGACCTGATTGTGGCCTGATCGCGCCGCGAACACGGAACGCACGGCACGACCATGAAAATCATCCGCAGCAGGAACTTCACAGCCAGCCGCCCGTGGGGCGCGCTCGACATTGCCAGCATGCGCGGCATCTCGATCCGCCTTCACTGGACCGACCAGCCTTATCAATGGCACGTCAACGACGGCGAGGAAGTGTTCGCCGTGCTCGATGGCCGGGTGGAGATGCGATATCGCATCGAAGGCGACGAACAATCGGCCATTCTGGAAACTGGCGATGTGTTTTACGCGTCTATGGGTACAGAGCATGTCGCTTATCCGATCGGTGAGGCGCGCATTCTGGTGATCGAAACCGGGGGCAGCGTCTGACGCAGTGCAACAGGAGCGAGGACGAACGATGACACCAGCATGGCCGCTCAGAACGGCGCAGGTTGTGCTTGTCACAGGCGTGGCGATATCGGTGGGCGCATGCACGATCGTCCCATGGACCGACGCGACGCGCCCGAGCCCGCCTCTCCAGTCGTACCAGCAGTCCTCAGGCGGCGTGCCCGCGGGTTACTACCGCGTGAATCCCGGCGATTCGCTGCTGTCGGTGGCAACCGCGTTCGGTCAGCGCGCGGACGATGTCGCGAGCTGGAACCACCTGGCACCGGGCGCGCCGGTCACGGCGGGGCAGATCCTGCGCGTCGCGCCGCCGTCCGCGGTCGTGACGGGTCCGGGCGGTGTCGTGCCGCCGGCTGGCGGCGCGCCCGCGGCGGAGGCATCGACAGTCCGGCTGATGTGGCCCGTGCGCGGCCCGATCCTGTCGACGTTCAATGCAGCAAGAAAAGGCATCGTGATCGGCGGCAAGCCCGGGGACCCGGTCAAGGCGTCGGCGGCCGGGCGCGTGGTCTACGCCGGCACCGGCATGGAGGCGTACGGGCCGCTCATCATCATCAAGCACGACGCGACGATCATCACCGCGTATGGCCACAACCGCGCGTTGCTCGTGAAGGAAGGCGACGCGGTCACGCAGGGGCAGACAATCGCCGAGATGGGCGCCGACGCGAACGGCTCCGGCTCGATGCAGTTCGAGGTGCGCAGCGGCGGCAAGCCGGTCGATCCATTGAGTTTGCTGCCGAAGCCGGGCGGCTGATTCGCCCACGTGATCGAGCGACACTCGGCGTTCGTGCGGTTCTCAACATATTTGCATACACTATCGGGTCCATCCGCCGGGGCGCCGCGAACCTTCACCGCGCCGCACGGCTCCGACAGCCTGTACAGGACATACACATGATCGATTTGCGCAGCGATACCGTCACGCGTCCCACAGCGGCGATGCTGGCCGCCATGACGTCGGCCGAAGTGGGCGACGACGTCTGGGGCGACGACCCGACCGTCCTGCGGCTGCAGGCGACGGTCGCCGAACGCACCGGCAAGGAAGCCGGACTCTTCTTCCCGAGCGGCACGCAAAGCAATCTCGCCGCGTTGATGGCGCATTGCGCGCGCGGCGACGAATACATCGTCGGCCAGCTTGCGCACACGTACAAATACGAAGGCGGCGGCGCGGCCGTGCTGGGCAGCATCCAGCCGCAACCGCTCGAAAATGCCGCCGATGGCACGTTGCCGCTCGACAAGGTCGCCGCCGCCATCAAGCCGATCGACGATCACTTCGCGCGCACGCGTCTCTTCGCGCTCGAAAACACGATCGGCGGCAAGGTGCTGCCGGCGGGTTACGTGGCCGAAGCGGTCGCGTTCGTGCGTCAGCGCGGGCTCGCAACGCATCTGGACGGCGCGCGCGTCTGCAATGCGGTGGTCGGTTCCGGGCAGTCGATCGAGACGCTGTGCGAGCCGTTCGATTCCGTGTCGATCTGCTTTTCGAAGGGACTGGGCGCGCCGGTCGGCTCGGTGCTGGTGGGCAGCAAGGCGCTGCTCGATAGCGCGCATCGCTGGCGCAAGGTGCTGGGCGGCGGTATGCGGCAGTCGGGCGTGCTGGCGGCAGCGTGCCTGTATGCGCTCGATCACAACGTCGAGCGTCTCGCCGACGATCACGCGAACGCTGCGCATCTCGCCGCCGGGCTCGGGCAGATCGATCAGGTGAAGGTGCAGTCGGTGGCGACCAACATGGTGTTCGCGCAGTTTCCGCAGGAAGACTGCGCGCCGCTGGAAGCGTGGCTCAAGGAGCGGGGCATTCTCACGCAGATGCTGTATGCGTCGCGATTTGTGACGCATATGGACGTCTCGCGTGCGGATATCGATACGTTTCTTGCTGCAGTGAAGGGTTATTTTGTGCGTTGAGCGCGTTGACCGGTTTCTGAGCCGTTACTGGTCGCCCATTGAGCCGGCGATCAGTTGACAGACTGACAGGCGCCCAACCCATGTCGATCACGGCGACCCGCCTTCCCAGCCGGTCGCCGTTTTTCTTTCACTTTCTCTTTCACTTTGTGGCCGTTTCGACGTAGCCGCTCGCACGATGCGACGGTGCCAGCAGTCGCAGTCCGCTGACGACGGCAGCGGCGCCGGCGAACACCGCTCCAGTGCTCAGCGCGAGCGTCGGCCCATGACGGCCCGCAATGCCAAAGCTCAACGCAACCAGCGCCGCGCCGGTCGTCTGGCCGAGCAGACGCGCGGTCGCGATGATGCCGCTCGCGCCGCCGCTGCGCTCGGGCGGCGCGCTCGCCATCAATGCCTTCAGGTTCGGCGACTGGAAGAAGCCGAAGCCCGCTCCGCACACGGCCATCCGTATCGCGATGTCGATGACATGCGGATACGGCGGCAGCAACGCGAGCGAGGCCATCCCCGCACTCAGTATCGCGAGGCCGATCGCGCCGAGCAAACCGGGCGGATAGCGGTCCGACAGCCGTCCGGCGATGGGCGCAGCGAGTGCCACGACGACCGGCCACGGCGTCATCAGAAACCCCGTTTCAACCTGGCTGCGATGCAGCACATCTTCGAAGTAGAACGGCAGGGACACGAACGCGAGCCCTTGCGCCGCGAACGAACACACCGCGGTCACAGCCGATAGCGCAAACACCGGACGTCTGAACAGATCGACGGGCAGCATCGGCGCGGGATGACCCGACTCGCGGCGCATCAGCAGCAATCCGAACAGGAGGGCGATGGCCGCCGCCGTCAGCACGGTGCGCAGCGGCGCGCGCTGCGCCGCTTCGCCGAGCGCGAAGATCAGCGCCGCGAACGTGATCACGTTGAGCAACGCGGCGATGGGATCGAACTGATGCGTGCCGCGCGTCGTATGCGGGAGGGCGGGCAGCGCGAACGTCAGCGCGATGACGCCGAGCGGCACGTTGATCGCGAAGAGCCACGGCCACGATGCGACCGACAGGATCAGCGAAGCCACCGTCGGCCCGACGGCGAACGATACGCCGACGATCAGCGCATTTACGCCGAGGCCGCGTCCAAGCCGATGCGGCGGGAACAGATAGCGGATCAACGCGGTGTTGACGCTCATGATCGCGCTCGCGCCGAGCCCCTGCAGCACGCGCGCGGCGGTCAGCATCGGCAGCGTCGAGACGACCGAGCACGCGAGCGAGGCGATGGTGAACACAACGATCCCGCCGATATAGATGCGCCGATGTCCGAGGATGTCGCCGAGTGCGGCGAGCGGCAGCAGCGTCGCGACCATCGCGAGCTGGTAGGCGTTGATGATCCACACGGACGCGGCCGGCGCGGCGTGCAGATCGGCGGCGATGGCGGGCAGGGCGGTGTTGGCGATGGCGGTATCGAGCGTCGCGAGCGCGACGGCGAGCATGATCGCGGCCATTGCGCGGCGATCGGTGGGCGACATGGGCGCGTCGTCGCGACGCAGATGGCCCGGCAGGGTGGATGGGTCGGACAAAGGCTGGCTCGTTAGGGGTTGCTGAGGGCAATCACAAGGCTGTGCGTCGCCTCAAGGAGGTCGACGCACGCTAATTCAGCAATTGTTACAGACGAGCCGGATTCCTGCTGGCGGCCTCGCAGGGAGGAAGGCGATTGAAAGCTCTTACAGGCACAGCTTCGGTCATGCGCACATAACGCAACTAACGGTCAGGCCCGCCGCATGCCCACAAGCACGTGCGCGGGTGACATAAACCGGACGCACAATGATGCCAACGCCAGCAGAAGGGCTGCCGCGAGCCTGCCACATCCACGCGCGCGTGCGCCTCAGGAAAGCGAAGCCAGCAGGATCGACAGCTTGCGGATATGCGCCTTGAATGCCTCTGTGGTGTCGCGATCGTGGGATGAGGCCAGATGCGGCGCCTCTGCAAGCTCGACCTGCGTCTGGAATTCGTCCGCGATCCTGCGCCGCGCGTCGGGCGGCATCGAGCGCACCACTGAGACCAGGAAAAGCTCCTGGGCATGGAACATGCCGAGCATTGTCTGTACGTTCATGGCGCTTTCTCCGTGGACCCGGCTGTGACGATCGCGTGCGCGTCGCTGGCGGCCTTCGGCGCTGTGTGTGCGCCATTTCATGTTAGTGCACCGGGTGCAGCCCATCGCGCCGGATGCACTGGATTCGTGCGGAAACGGGCTACATCGGTTCATTCGAGAGAAGGCTTATGCGGGTCGCCCGATTGGCGCTGCCAATGACGCGAAGCCGCAAATGTCCTACTCTGCTAATTTAACCGCCTGACCGGCACGCGCCATTCCGCCCGCCGACCGCGCGGCCGGAGCGCGCCACACAGGCACAACCCGGAGGCTTCGATGACAACCGTGGATCTGGAATTCGACCAGCTCAACAGTACCGTCGACGCGCTACGGCGCTCCATCTCCAACCGCCTGATGTACGGCGTCGGCAAGGACGCCGTGACGGCGCGCCCGCAGGACTGGCTGCACGCGGCGGCACTCGCCGTGCGCGACCGTCTCGTCGCGCGCTGGATGAGGACCACGCGTCTTCAGTACGAACAGGACGTGAAACGCGTCTACTACCTGTCGATGGAATTCCTGATCGGCCGCACGTTTACGAACGCGCTGCTCGCGCTCGGCATCTACGACCAGGTGAAGGAAGCGTTGCACGATCTCGGCGTCGACATGGAAGCGCTGACCGATCTCGAGCCCGATGCAGCGCTCGGCAACGGCGGCCTCGGCCGGCTGGCCGCGTGTTTTCTCGATTCGATGGCGACGCTGGGTATCCCAGGTTTCGGTTACGGCATCCGTTACGAATACGGGATGTTCCGTCAGCAGATCGTCGATGGCGAGCAGGTCGAGACGCCGGATTACTGGCTGCGCGCCGGCAATCCATGGGAATTTCCGCGGCCGGAAGTGCAGTATATGGTGCACTTCGGCGGACGCACGGTGCAGCGCGACGGCCATATCGAGTGGATCGATACCGAGCACGTCAACGCGATGGCATACGACACGGTGATCCCGGGCTATGCGACGAGCGCGACGAACACGCTGCGCCTGTGGTCCGCACGCGCCACCGAGGAACTCGATCTTTCTGCATTCAATCGCGGCGATTACCGGCGTGCAGTCGAAGCGAAAGAGACCTCGGAAAACGTCTCACGCCTGCTGTATCCGGATGATTCGACGCCCGCGGGTCGCGAATTGCGTCTGCGGCAGGAGTACTTTTTCGTGTCGGCCACGATGCAGGATCTGATCCGCCGATATCAACGCACGCACAGCACGTTCGGGCGTTTCGCAGAAAAGGTCGCGGTGCATCTGAACGATACGCACCCCGTGCTGGCGATTCCGGAACTGATGCGTCTGCTCGTCGACGTGCATCACGTGCCGTGGGACAAGGCGTGGAAACACATCGAACTGATGTTCTCGTACACGAACCACACGTTGATGCCGGAAGCGCTCGAAACGTGGGATGTCGAAATGCTCGCGCGTCTGTTGCCGCGACACCTCGAAATCATCTTCGAGATCAATGCGGAGTTTTTGAAGCACGTCAGCGAGAAGTCTGGCCACGACGCGGAAATGATCCGCCGGATTTCACTCGTCGATGAATACGGACAGCGGCGTGTGCGTATGGCGCATCTGGCGATTGTCGCGAGTCAGAAGGTGAATGGCGTATCGAAGTTGCATTCGCAACTGATGACAAAGCACATCTTTGCCGACTTCGCGCATATGTTCCCTGAGCGCTTCACGAATGTGACGAACGGGGTTACGCCGCGGCGCTGGCTCGCGCAGGCGAGCCCGTCGATGTCGTCGCTGATCGATCAGCAGATTGGCACGCACTGGCGGCGCGATCTCTTCGAACTCGCGAAGCTGCGCGAACTGCGTAACGACGACGCGTTTGTGGCCGCGTTCCATGAGGCGAAGCGGCAGAACAAGTTGCGGCTCGCGCATCGGCTCTCGCACGCTACGGGTGTGTCGATCGATCCGGAAGCGCTCTTCGATCTGCAGGTCAAACGTATTCACGAGTACAAGCGGCAGTTGCTGAACGTGCTGCATGTGATCGTCCGCTATAACCAGATTCGCGCGCATCCTGAGCGTGACTGGGTGCCGCGCGTCGTGATGTTCGCGGGCAAGTCGGCGTCGGCGTACCGGATGGCGAAGACGATCATCAAGCTGATCAACGATGTCGGCGCGAAGGTGAACAGCGACCCCGTGATCGGCGACCGGCTGAAGGTGGTGTTCGTGCCGAACTATGGGGTGAGCGTCGCCGAACTCATCATTCCGGCGGCTGACCTGTCCGAGCAGATTTCGATGGCGGGCACGGAAGCATCGGGCACCGGCAACATGAAGCTCGCGCTGAACGGTGCGCTGACCATCGGCACGATGGACGGCGCGAACATCGAAATCTGCGATGCGGTAGGGCGCGAGAATATTTTCATCTTTGGTCACACCGCGGACGAGGTCGACGATCTGCGGGCGAAAGGGTATCGCCCGCGACAGCTGTACGAAGAGAACCCGGAACTGCATACCGCGCTCGACCAGATTCGTACCGGCTTCTTTTCGCCGGAAGATCCGTTGCGCTTCTCGGACATCTTCCACACGCTCGTCGACTGGGGCGATCACTACATGGTGCTGGCCGATTTCGTCGCGTTTGCCGAGGCGCAGCGGGCTGTCGATGAACGCTTCCGCGACACGCGCGCGTGGACCGAAAGCGCAATCGAAAACGTCGCCGGTATGGGCCAGTTCTCGTCGGATCGCACGATCACCGAGTACGCGCATGGCATCTGGCATGTGAAGCCGCTGGAGATGAGCTGATCCCTGCGTTGGGCGCGGGTGCTTCAAGATGCGGCGAGGCTGGGTTTTGTTCTGGCCTCGCCGCATCTTTTCGGGTCTGGTGACTCAGCCGCCGAGCGCTTCCGTCGGCTTCGTCGCGCGCAGGCCGACCTGGCCGCGCGCGAAATCGAACAGCACGTCGATGTGTTGCATCGCCATCAGGCCGATCACGATACGGTTGCGTCCGCGCTTTGTCTTCGCGATCGTGACCTGCGCGGCGTCGAAGCGATGGACCCACGAACCGACGCCCAACGCCGTATCGAAGTTGCCCTGTTTGAGCACCTTTCCTTCGTCATCGTCGTCGAGCCAGTTGGGTGTCGTGTCCGTTTCGATGCGGATCATGCCCACGCCGCCCGTTGAGAATACGACAGGTGCGCAGAAGCGCATTTTGTCGGCGACCTGCACGCAACCGGTCGGCCATGGGCGTGCGCCATCGTTGCCGGCAGTCATCGGAAACATCGCGAATTCGCTGCTCACGGCCTTCGACGGACTCAGCACGAGATAGGGCCGCGCGAGGTTCGCGTGCACGAGGTAGCGCAGTCCGATGTTGCCGGGCAGCGCCCGCAGCGGCTGCGTGCAGCACGTGTCGTCGGGCTGTTCCGCGCCAACACCGACGATGCCCGAAAATGCCCAGCCGAATTCACCGGTATAGCCGTCCATGGCGACGCAACGTTTGGCGCCTGGCTGGCAGCGGACATCGTCGACGGATTGCGCCGTCACGTCGAACGCCTTGCCACCGACCAGGCCAACCGGCAGTTTGACAAGCGGCCCGGACACCTGCGCGCCGTTCGCAAACGTCGTCAACGTTCTGCCACCCACCGACGGATAGTCCGAACGCGGCAGGACCGACGAGAGCACGCGCACGCCCTGCGTGCCGGTGTCGAGCATCATGTAGACCGCCTTGCCGTCGACCTGCACCGGCAAACCGAGACGCGACTGCCCCTGATCGCTGCGCTCGACATGCAGCGGAATCAGCACGCCGTCCTGCCCGCCGTTGAGGAGGCTGGCGGCAGGCGGAGGCGGCGTCGGTGTGGTGATCGGGGTCGAGCAGCTGCTCAGGGCGCCGGCCACGACGCATGTCGACAGAAGAACAACGGCCAGCCGGCCGCGCAGGAAAGACTTGAGCATGTGCACCTGTTTCGCAGTGAGCGCGGAATGACGGGGCGCTCACTGTACGCGGCTGGCCGCGCGCACTTGAAACAATGTGTCAAGGCCGCGGATCAGTTCTGTCGCGGCCGACGCAGCACGGTCGCCATCGCGCGTCCGAGCGTCGCCTGGTCAAGCGAGGCGGTCAGCGCGCAGATGACATCGTCGAGCGTGCGCGAGGTGATTTCTGCGCGGAAGGTGACGCGCTCGTTCGAGCGGTCGATGGTCATCACATAGAGGCGCAGGTCGTCGCCGAGGGCGGCGTGCAGCGCGCGCCGGCTTTCCGCCGAGGCGGTGCCGGGCACGGTGATATCGATCGTGACGAGCGAGACGACCTCGTGTGTGCGACGCGTCGCGCGCAAGGTGCGCGCGGTGCGCCGGATGGGAACGACGGCAGAAACAGTGGACTGAAGCATCGATGGTCACCGGCAGTGGCGTGCCGGCGCGCGTTGTTGATACGCGACCACTGTATCGATGCGGGTCTAAAGCCCGTGATAAAGCTCGTGCGTGCGGGGTTAATTTTGTGTTAACGGCACGAGGAGGCACGAGGAGGCACGAGGAGGCACGAGGAGGCACGAGGGGGCACGAGGGGGCACGACCAGGCACGGCACGCGACGCAGCCGCAGCGCGTTCGCTGCAGCGTGACAGGCGTTATGCCTGCGGCCTGGCTTGCGCGGCCGCGCCTGCTGCTGCCGCGGCGTGTTGCTGGGCAGCCTTTGCCTGACGCACAGTCTGCTCGACGTGCACGACGAAGTCCTTCTCGACACTGGACAGCACTTCGCGCTCGCCGTCGTGCGTTTCGACGATCAGGCGATGCGTGACGTCCTGCGTGAGCCACGACAGCGCGCCGACGACGATCAGCATCACGCCACATACGAGTCCCGCCGGGGAACCGAGGACGCCACCGACGATCGCGCCGACCAGGCCCGCGAGCGAAATCACGACCGGCACGATCCTGTTTTTCTGCACGGTCACGACGCGCACATTCTGGATCTCGCGCAAGGAGAAGACCTGGCCGGAGGCCGAAAGCGAATTGCGCGTGACTGACACGCCGCGCTCATTGAAAGGAATTTCCATCGATTCGAAGTCAGGCGGGGGAAAGGCCGCAGAGTAACAGAAGCGGCGGTGGGGTAGGTGCAAGGCGTGCAAAAGGAGGCAAAAAGCCGCGTTGAGGCATTGCCGGCCGGTGCGCGTGTTGAGGCGGGCGTCGTAAGCGCGAGGGTTCGATCTTCGCTTCGCTTTCCAGTCGCTCCGCTCGAAGCAGCCCGGCAGCAAATGCCGCAAACAAAAATGCCGTTCAGCTGAACACTGAACGGCATTTTTTTGCTTCGTTCGGTGGGGCTTTTGAGCCCCACCGGCGAATCACGCCACTACGATCAGAACTTGGCGCGCAGACCCACGCGCACTGCGACCTGATTGTCCGCACCCGGGCCCGACGGGCCGAAGTAGCTGGTGCTCGAACCGATCTGTGCCTGCAGGTCCTGCGTGCCGTTGTGGCCCGACGCCTGCTGGTAGATGCCGAGCAGGTACACGTCGGTACGCTTGCTCAGTGCGTAGTCGACGCTTGCATCGACCTGGTTCCAGTGGCCCGTGTTGGCGTTCGACAGGTGCATGTACGTGTAGCCGAGGCCACCCGTCAGCGCCGGCGTCACGGCGTACTTCGCGCCGACTTCATACGCTGCGAACGTCGTCGCCGAGCCCGTGATGGCTTCGAGACGCGTGTTCGTGTACAACGCCCACATCGTAGCCGGTCCGATGACGTAGCGGCCGCCCACGCCGTACGAGCGCAGGTCACGGATCGAAGCGCCACCGACGGCCGGCGGCGAGACGTTGGCGAGCGACGTCGAAAATGCCGGCACAGCCTGGCTCGGATAGTGGATGTCGGTGTAAGCCGCGCCGAGGCCGAACGGACCCATGGCGTAGTTTGCGCCAAAGCTGTACGCGCGCGACGAACCGCTGGTCGGTGCCGCCACCGTGCCAGGCGAGCCCGCAAATGCGCCCGCTGCGTTCGAGAAGCCATACAACGCACCGAACGTGAAGCCCGCGAAATTCGCGCTGCTGAACTTGACGGCGTTGTTGATACGGCTCGACGTCAGCTGGTCGATATCATTGATGTGGTAAGCGTAGTTACCCGCAACCGTCTGGCCGCCCGTCGAATAGAGCGAGCCGAGATAATCGGTGTTGAACGTGTACTGACGACCCAGCGTGAACGAGCCGATGCCGTCCTTCGTCAGGCCGACGTATGCCTGACGGCCGAACATCGCGCCGCCCTGGCTGGCCGTACCGTTGCCGCTGTTAAAACCGTTTTCGAGCACGAAGACTGCCTTCAGGCCGCCACCGAGATCTTCCGTGCCGCGCAGGCCCCAACGGCTGCCCTGGGCAACGCCGTCGTCGTACTTAAAGAGTTTGTCGTGCGTGGTGCCAACCCTGGCGTTGTTCACATAGCTGATACCCGCGTCGATGATCCCGTACAGCGTGACACTGCTTTGCGCGTGTGCCGCTCCTGCGAATGTTGCGAGTAGAGCGGTGGTCAGTACTTTCTTGTTCAAGACGTTTCTCCGATTAGAAAAGATGCGATCGCCACGCCTCGCTCTATGGCTGGTCATGCGATGGACCGCAATGTAAGTGAACGCCGGGAAGTGAATATGACAGCCCGGTTTTTTATAGGAATGTGTCGCGCGCACGCGACAACCGCGTCACGGGGAGGACGAAATCGCGCAGGCGCCTCGCACCTATGCTCCGCGCGCCTGCGTGAATATGTGTATGAGAAATCATTGGTTATCGCGGCGAGAGCGTTGTGTGACGATGCGCATCCAACATTCATGGATTCAACGGGGAACGTATGCAGCGCAGAACACTCATCAAGACACTCGCCGCGCTGGCCACAGCCGGCGTCACGCTGGCAGCAACAGTCGCGCGCGCCGACGACAAGGTTCTCAAGGTCGGCACGATGAGCGGTCCCGACGCGCAGATCTGGTCGGTCGTGACAAAGGTCGCGGCGCGCGACGGCCTGACGGTCAAGGTGATCGAATTCAACGATTACGTGCAGCCGAACGCCGCGCTCGACGCAGGCGATCTCGACGCGAACGGCTTTCAGCACCAGCCGTTTCTCGACAGCCAGATCAGGCAGCGGGGCTACAGGATCGTCAATGTCGGCCTGACGTACACGTCGCCGATGGGCTTCTACTCGAAGAAGTACAAATCGCTGAAGGACCTGCCGGAAGGCGCGAAGGTCGGTATCCAGAACGACCCGTCAAACGGCAATCGCGCGTTATTGCTGCTGCAGAAATACGGCGTCATCAAGCTGAAGGCAGGCGCCGGCGTGAACGGCGTCAACGCGACGCCGCTTGATGTCGCGGAAAATCCGAAGAAGATCAAGCTGGTGGAACTCGATGCCGCGCAATTGCCGCGCGCACTCGACGACCTCGACGCCGCGTCGATCAACACCGACTACGCGGTGAAGGCCGGCCTGCAGCCGACGAAGGACGCGATCGGCATCGAAGACCTGAAAGGCCCATACGCCAACCTGATCGCCGTGCGCGATCAGGACCGCAACAAGCCGTGGGTGAAGAAACTCGTGGCCGCGTACGAATCCGACGATGTGCGCAAGTTCATCGACACGCAGTTCAAGGGCGCGATTGTGCCGGCGTTCTAAGCGGCGTCGCAATGTGCAGCGCTCTGCAGCGGATGGCTCCGGCATAAAAAAATCGCCCGCATCAGCGGGCGATTTTCATTGCAGCAGCGGCGATCTGCGAGGTCAGCGCTTCAAGCCGACAGCAGCGAACCCGTGCGATACGCCTTCGCGCCGGCCACGCGCGCCACTTCCAGCCCGGCCGTCGCAAAACGCGCGGAATGTCGCGCGTACAGCACGCCGGCCACCGCGTTCTTCAGCGTCGCGACCTGGCCCGTCAACGGATCGACGATATCGGCGATCTCCGTGCCCGCATCGAGCCACGCGCCCACGGTGACCGCAGGCCGGTACACCACCACACCCGTGATCGGCGCGATGATCGGTTCGTTGCCGGCGAGCGGCGTCGCGGCGAATTCGAGCGGCGGCATGTCGGCAGCCGTGCCTTCGATCACGCCACGGTGCGTCAGATATTCGACGATCGCCTGCGCGTCGCGCTCGGCGAGTTCGTACGATACATCGCGTTGACCGCGCAGTTCGATCGTCACCGAAACCGAGCCATTCGGAATCGGGAAGCGGTCGCCGTAACGGCTGCGCAGATCCGACCAGGCGAAGCTGTGGATTTCGTCGAACGGGTTGCCCACCGAATTGAGCGCGAGCAGCGATGCCTTCGAATCCAGATAGCGCGCGAGCGGTTCGACTTCCGCCCAGATGTCCGGGTTGGTGTAGATGTGCATCGCGGCTTCCCAGTCGCAATGCAGATCGAGCACGACGTCGGCGTCGTACGAGAGCTTTTGCAGCGCAAGACGCTGCGATTCCAGTTCGTTCTTCGGCTGCTGCGCGTCGAGACCTTCACGCATCGCGCGGCGGATGGCCTGACGGTTTTCGTCGATGTCGCGGGTCAGGCGCGCTTCGATGACGGGCTGCACGAGCCCGGCCAGATCGTAGAAATTGCGGTTGAAGTTCTGGCCGCTGTTCGCTTCGAAGCGTCCCGCCAGATGGCTGTGGACATGCTGGTTTAGCCCGATCGGATTGGCGACCGGCACGAGCACGACTTCGCCATGCACCTTGCCGGCCGCTTCGAGCGCGGCCAGCTTCTGGCTCAGGACATGCGAAACCAGCATGCCGGGCAGTTCGTCAGCGTGCAGCGACGACTGGATATAAATCTTCTGTCCACCGCCGGCGCCGTAGTGAAAACTCGTCAGGTTGCGCGCGGTGCCGAGCGTCGGGGAAATCAGCGGATGGGTCTGGGTTTGCATGGTTCTTCAGACGCTGCGAGCACAAAGCCGGCGGCGTTTTCGGTTGGTTGCAGGGTATGAAAGCTATGAACAAAGAGGATGAAGTGCAGGGTCCGGGCGATGTGAAACGTGGATCGCATCGTGGTCGAAAGGCTGCGAATGATTCGATCTTAGCCGATTCTGGCCCGCGGGCGGGGTTTCCCACCTGGTCGTAGCGGTCGTTGCGCGGTGTTTTTGCCGGGACCGGCGCCCTGAACGATGCACACAGCGAAGCCCAAAACAAAACGGGCTCCGCATACCGCAGAGCCCGTTTCGTCAGCCTGATCAGCCTGGCATGGCGCGCCCGAAAACGCGCCGTCCCGGATCAGCCGCCGTACACGTCGAAGTCGAAGTACTTCTTCTCGAGCTTCTTGTAGGTGCCGTCCTTGATGATGTCGGCGATGGCCTTGTCGACCTTGGCCTTCAGATCCGTGTCTTCCTTGCGCATGCCGATGCCAGCACCGTTGCCGAGGATCTTCGGATCGTCCAGATCCTTGCCCACGAACTCGAAGCCAGCGCCGCGCGGCGTCTTCAGGAAGCCGATGTCAGCCTGCACTGCATCTTGCAGGGCTGCGTCCAGACGGCCCGACAGCAGGTCGGCATAGACCTGGTCCTGGTTCTGGTACGGCGTAACCTTCGCGCCCTTCGCTTCCCAGTACGTCTTCGCGTAGGTTTCCTGGATCGTGCCTTGCTCCACGCCCACGTTCTTGCCCTTCAGCGATTCCGCCGTCGGCATGATGCCCGAACCCTTCTTGGCGATCAGGCGCGTCGGCGTGTTGAACAGCTTCGACGAGAAGGCGATCTGCTCAGCGCGTTGCGGCGTCATCGACATCGACGACAGCACGCCGTCGAACTTCTTGGCCTTCAGGGCCGGGATCATGCCGTCGAAATCGTTTTCAACCCACACGCACTTTGCCTTCAGGCGCGCGCAGATTTCGTTGCCGAGGTCGATGTCGAAGCCGACCAGTTTGCCGTCCGGACCCTTGGATTCGAACGGGGCATAGCTGGCGTCGACGCCGAAGCGGATCGTGGACCAGTCTTTAGCGTGTGCGGTAATCGAGACGGTGGCAAGCAGGGCAATCGTCAAAGTCGCCAGCAGTTTTTTCACTTATTTACTCCTCGGAGTGGTTCAAATTGCCCCGCATCGGTTGTGCCGCTGCGAGGCACTGCCCGGCGCGAGTTGCGGCCGGACATGGTTATCGTCTGCCAGCCAGGGCCAGCAGCGCGGGCCAAGCTTACCAAGAAAAAAAATCCGCGTAGCTAGTGAAACACCGGATAGCAAACGTACATGCGCATTAGACGCCAATGTGGACGCTGAGCAAAGCGCTTTTGAAGGGTTGAGTGAAAGGTGGATGACAGCTTGAGGGGCTGGACTGGGGCCAGGTCCAAGCAGGCCCGGACGCGGGCCTTCCATGGTTTTGCGTCGCCTTGTACCGCCGGAAACGAGCAACGATTCCACTGCCGGATGTGCACGGGCCGGGCTTTGCTGGCCGGATCCGCGGCCTGCTGGCTGCTTTCGAGCGCTGCCTCTAGCGCCGGGACGTTACGACGCCCGCGTTAGAATGAGCCGACGGAAGCGGCCATCTTTTTCCCGGTCGGCCGTGTCATGCGTTTTGCACTGCTTCGATGGAGACACAATGAGCGGCCATTTGATCTATGTAATGGGACCATCCGGCGCCGGCAAGGATTCGCTGCTCAGCTTTGCGCGCGAAAAAGTGCCGGGTGAGCCGGTCGTGTTCGCGCATCGTTACATCACGCGTCCGGCGGGCGAGGGCGAAAACCACGTCGCACTGACGCTCGACGAATTCAAGGCGCGCTCCGCGCTGGGTCTCTTCGCGCTCGAGTGGTCGAGCCATGCGTTGCGCTATGGCATCGGCATCGAGCTCGACGCATGGCTTGCGCGCGGCTGCACGGTGGTCGTCAATGGTTCGAGAGCGCATCTGGCGCAAGCGCTGCTTCGCTATCCGCGGGCGATCGTTGTGCATGTGAAGGCGGCCCCCGATATTCTCGAAGCGCGCCTCGGCGCGCGGGCGCGCGAAACGCCGGAGCAGGTGGCCGCGCGTCTTGCGCGGCGCGCCACGTTTACGTTACCGGAAGGCGTATCGCTGACTGTCATCGATAATTCCGGCGCGCTCGAAGACGCGGGCCATGCGTTCGTCGAAGTCGTGCGGCGGGCGGCGTCGCGTCGATAAATCTGCGGTGAACTTTCAGGTCAGGGCAATCAATGGCATGGCATCGAGCCTGAATGGCGTCGATATAATGCTCGCCATTTGCCGCAACCTGCGCGGCGCGACCTGGCTCGAATGGATGGAGTAAGTGATGACCGTAGCACCGCGTTTTGCCGAAGTAGATGATCTTGTTCCCGCCGCCGAAAGCCTGCGCGAGATTCGCCACCACATTCACCATCATCCCGAACTCGCTTACGAGGAAGTCGCGACCGCGGCGCTTGTCGCTGAAAAGCTCGAAGCGTGGGGTTGGCAGGTTACGCGCGGAGTCGGCAAGACAGGCGTGGTCGGTACGATGAAACTGTGCGACGGCACGCGCAGCATCGGCATTCGCGCTGATATGGACGCATTGCCGATCGTCGAGCAGACCGGCCTGCCGTATGCGAGCGCCGAGCACGGCAAGATGCACGCATGCGGCCACGACGGCCACACGACGATGCTGCTGGGCGCCGCGCAGCATCTCGCCGCGACGCGGCGTTTTTCCGGCACTGTGCACCTGTACTTCCAGCCGGCGGAAGAGACCGGCATCGATAGCGGCGCGAAGAAAATGATCGAAGATGGCCTTTTCGAGCGCTTTCCATGCGACGCCGTGTTCGGCCTGCACAATCATCCGGGCGCCGAACCGGGCAAGCTGCTGTTCCGCAAGGGCGCGTTCATGGCGGCGGGCGACAAGGCGATCATTACCATTGAAGGCGTCGGCGGCCACGCGGCGCGGCCGCATCTGACGGTCGATCCCATTGTCATTGCGGCGAGCATCGTCATGGCGTTGCAGACGATCGTCGCGCGCAATGTCGATCCGTCGCAACCGGCGGTCGTTACAGTGGGATCGATGCATTCGGGCATCGCGAACAACGTGATTCCAGGCACGGCGAAACTCGAACTGAGCGTGCGCTCGTTCAGCGAGGAAGTGCGCGCGCTGCTGAAACAGCGCATCAAGGAACTCGCCGAGGGCCAGGCCGCGAGCTATGGCGGCAAGGCGATCGTGGAATATATCGAAGGCTATCCGGTGGTCGTCAATTCGCACGCGGAGACGGAATTCGCGGTCGAAGTGGCGCGCGAACTGGTCGGCGATGACAAGGTCGTCGCGCAGACCGACATCCTGATGGGCAGCGAAGACTTCGCGTTCATGCTGCAGGAGCGGCCGGGCACGTTCCTGCGCATCGGTAATGGCGTCGGCGAAGACGGCTGCATGGTGCACAACCCGCACTACGACTTCAACGATTTCAACCTGCCGGTTGGCGCTGCGTTCTGGACGCGGCTCGTCGAGCGTTATCTCGGGCAATAACGTTTTGGGCCCGTGCCAACGGGTCTGATGGATCGGCGCGACTGCGGTTTATCCGCGTCGCGCGACCAGTTCCGACACCGTCTGCGCCGCGTGCTGCAGCGGTTCGAGAAACGCCTTCACCATCTGCTTTGCAGAATTACGCTGCGCGTTGCCGCTGATATTCATCGCGGCGATCACGCGTCCCTGGCGGTTGCGGATCGGCGCGGACAGCGAAATCAGACCCCCCTCCAGCTCCTGATCGACAATCGCCCATCCCTGGCGGCGCACCTGCGCGATCAGCTTCTTCAGCTCGTCCTTGTCGGTGACCGTGCGTGGCGTGTGCGCATAGAGCGGCGTGGAGCTGAGCGTCGCGTCGAGCGTTTCGTCGTCGAGCGCGGACAGCAGCACGCGGCCCATCGACGTGCAATAGGCCGGCAAACGGCTGCCGATCGAGAGGTTGATCGTCATGATCTTGTGCGTCGGCACGCGCAGCACGTAGACGATTTCCGTTCGATCGAGTACGGCCGCCGAGCAGCTTTCATGCACCTTCCCTGACAGCTCCTCCATCACCGGTTCTGCGAGATTCCAGAACGGCATCGACGTCAGATACGCGAAGCCGAGATCGAGAATCTTCGGCGTGAGCCGGAAAAGACGTCCTTCGGTTTCGACATAGCCGAGTGTCTGCAACGTGAGCAGGATGCGGCGCGCGCCCGCCCGCGTGAGGCCGGCCGCGGCGGCGACGTCGGTGAGCGTCTGTTCGGGCCGCTCGGCGTTGAACGCACGGATCACGGCGAGACCGCGTGCGAACGACTGCACGTACGAATCGCCCGGTTTTTCGGGTGTTTCCGGTGTATCCGCGACGTTGGCGGACAACGGCGGGGACGCGTGAGGAGCTTTGCTCATGTGCCTCAGGGGAAAAGCGATGGGCGGCGGAGTTGCCTGGAAAGCCGTGACGATAGCCTATGGCCCGCATTTCGCCAACCTTCGCGGCAGCAACACCTTGTATGGCCGCGTGCAGGGCTGCAACTCTTTGTATGATAGACGGACGAAAACCCGCCATGCAGGAGGCAATACGCGTGATATGCCGGGCTATTTTCTTGAGCGTCAGGACGACGCGCAGGCGATCTGCGCGGAAGTCGGTGCAGCGAACCTGCAGGTGCAGTTCGACTGTTATCACTGCCAGATCGTTGAAGGCGATCTTGCCGTGAAGCTCAGACGCGATATGGCGCGCATTGGGCACATCCAGATCGCGGGCGTACCTGAGCGGCATGAGCCGGATATCGGCGAAATCAACTACCCGTATCTGTTCGAACTGATCGATTCGCTGGGTTACGAGGGATGGATCGGTTGCGAATACCGGCCGCGCGCGGGCACGTCGGCGGGGCTCGGGTGGCTCAAGGCCTGGCTGTCGCGCACGTGATGAGGAGAACGGCTTTCCGGCACATTTTGCGCTGCACGTATACCCTTTCCTGAACCAGGAGCGGCTTGACACGGGCTCCCGCTGACCCCTACTATTGAGCCTTGATGTTCGCTATTCGACACTGTGTTCGTATGTAGAACAATTTCGATCCCGATTCCGATCATTCCGGCCCCGCGATGAGCGACGTGGGATGTCACCGTTGCAACGCGGCGGGGCTTCACGGAATCTGTTCCGCTCATCGTGAACGATGCCCGGCTGGCGGGCGGATTTCGCGCCATGCTGCTGGCCGGACATGCGAAGCGGCGCAGCTCACAACTGGAGACACCACATGACTGAAGCTTTCCTGTGCGATGCAATTCGTACGCCGATCGGCCGCTATGCGGGCGCGTTGTCGTCGGTTCGCGCCGACGACCTGGGCGCGGTGCCGCTCAAGGCGCTGATGGAACGCAACAAGGACGTCGACTGGTCGGCCATCGACGATGTGATCTACGGCTGCGCCAATCAGGCCGGTGAAGACAACCGTAACGTCGCGCGCATGTCCCTGCTGCTCGCGGGTTTGCCGATGGACGTCCCGGGCTCCACGGTCAATCGTCTGTGCGGTTCGGGCATGGACGCAGTCGGTATCGCGGCGCGCGCGATCAAATCGGGCGAGGCGGCATTGATGGTGGCGGGTGGTGTAGAAAGCATGAGCCGCGCGCCGTTCGTGATGAACAAGGCCAGCAGCGCTTTCTCGCGCGAAGCGGCGATCTACGATACGACGATCGGCTGGCGCTTCGTCAACAAGCTGATGAAGCAGCTATACGGTGTCGATTCGATGCCGGAAACCGGTGAAAACGTCGCGCAGGATTACGGCGTCAGTCGTGCCGATCAGGATGCGTTCGCAGTGCGCAGCCAGCAGAAAGCGGCCCGTGCCCAACGCGACGGCACGCTCGCGCAGGAAATCGTGTCGGTGTCGGTGGCGCAGAAGAAGGGCGATCCGGTGATCGTGTCGCAGGATGAGCATCCGCGCGAAACCAGCGTCGAAACGCTGGCTAAACTGAAGGGCGTTGTGCGCCCCGATGGCACGGTGACAGCGGGCAATGCATCGGGCGTGAACGATGGCGCAGCAGCCTTGCTGCTCGCCAATGAAGAAACCGCAAAGCGTTTTGGCCTCGTACCGCGCGCACGTGTGCTCGGCGTCGCGACCGCAGGCGTGGCGCCGCGCGTGATGGGCATCGGCCCGGCACCGGCAACGCAGAAGCTGCTCGCACGCCTTGGCATGACCATCGACCAGTTTGACGTGATCGAACTGAACGAAGCCTTCGCGTCGCAAGGCCTGGCGGTGCTGCGCATGCTCGGCGTTGCCGACGATGATGCACGCGTGAACGCGAACGGCGGTGCGATTGCGTTGGGCCACCCGCTCGGCATGAGCGGTGCGCGTCTGGTCACGACCGCGATGTATCAGTTGCAACGCACGAAGGGCCGCTTTGCGCTGTGCACGATGTGCATCGGCGTCGGGCAGGGCATCGCGATCGCGATCGAACGCGTTTAAGGGTCCGTCGCGCCAGACGGCTTTTCAGGGCACACGAGGGAACCCGTACGCGGTTCCCTTTTTTTATGCTCGATGCTTCAAAGACTTCGCTTCACGCTTCATCTGTACAATCGTTTCGCCTGAGGCCGTCGACTGTTTCGGTCGTGAGCATGATCCATTCGATTGTGCCGTTCCTTGCCGTCAAAACCCGCCGTGCATCTGATTCAAAAGCGCTGGACCCGTCTTTCAAAGGAGAACATTCGATGAAGGTAGCGACCATTGGAACAGCCTTGCTGCTGACGCTGGCCGTCACGCAACCCGTGTGGGCGGAGGACTCGCTCGCGAGTCAGGCGCAGAGCGTGATCGAGGCGGTACACCCGGTTCACATGAAAGCACAGATCATCGGCATCGAACCCGCCTCGCGTACGCTGACGTTGAAAGGCTCGGCGGCAATGTGGTCATCGTCGTGGTGAGTGAGCAGGTGACGGATTTCGACAGGCTCAAGGTAGGCGATAGCGTCGACGTGCTGTACAAGAATGCACTGCTGCTCACGGCCGACAAGGTGACGGGCCCGGATGCGGGCCTGCGCAAACGTGTCGATACGCAGGTGTATCAACCTGCATCGGGCGGCTTCGAATCGGCGCGTCGGATTGAGATTCTCGCTACTGTGCAGAAGATCGATCGCAAGAAGCGGCTGGTCACGTTGCGTGGGCCGTATCAGACGCAGACCGTCGAAGCGCGGCCTGATATCGATCTGAGCGGCGTGAAGGTGGGCGATACCGTGCATGCCGTGTTCGTGTCCGCGGCCGCCGTACAGGTCACACCGAAGTAAGTGCTTCGTTTCCGGTCCACGCAAGGAGAGCCCGTCGCACATAGCGACGGGCTTTTTTATTCAGTTGCGGGGACGTTCCTGCGCCCGCAGGTACAGGAGCGCAAAGCCTGTTATCGCAAGCGGCCACAGCAGATACCATCCCGTTGCGACGAATAGCGCCGCGACCGCAACCAGCGCGATGAATGCGCAGCGATGTGCCCAGCTTCCGCGTGGAAGGAGCCGCAACGCAGCGGCGGTCCCGAGCGCATACACAGTGACGAACGAACCGGTGGTCAGCAGCACGAGGGGCCGGGGGCCGACGCCCACCATCGCTACGACAGCCAGTGCAAGCGCGGACAGGCCCGCGATAACCGCAAGACTGCGACGCGGCACATCGCCCGCGCGACTGCCGTGCGCGAGCCACACAGGTAGCGCGCCGTCACGCCCCAATGCAGCGCCGAGCTTGGCTGCGCCCGCGTAATAGGCGTTCATGGTGCCAAGCGTCAGCAGCAATGCCGCAGCAGCGGCGAGCACCTGAACCTTGCCGCCGATGCCGAGCGCGAGCAGTTCCGCAAGCGGCGCGCTCGAAGTGCCGGCGGCGGGTCCGAGCACCAGGATGCCCGCCGTCGCGATGCCCATATACAGCACGCCGATGACGACTACCGCGATGCCCGCCGCGAGTGCCAGATCGCGCCGTGGATGGCGGAATTCGCCTGCGAGATGCGTGATCGCTTCCCAGCCCGCGAAACTCCATACAAGCAGCGCGGCGGCAGGCGCGATGGCGAACCAGCCATGCGGCGCGAAAGGATGCAGGTTGGCCGCGTGCGCATGCGGCACCGACGCGGCCACCGCTGTCAACAGCAGCGCGACGAGCAATGCTGCGAGAACGAGCTGCAGACGACCGGACACCTGCAGACCGAAGAGATTGGCCGCAGTCACGATGAGCGTGAGGGCGGCCGCAGTGGCGATGACGGTTTCCTGTCCGCCGCCGAACGCCGCCGCCGCGTAGGCGCCGCCAAACATCGCTGCAGCGGGCGATCCGGCTGGCACCGCGAAATAGAAGCACCAGCCGACGACGGCCGCCGCACGAGGCCCAAACGCATTGCGTACATAAGTGGACACGCCGCCCGCGTCCGGAAATCGCGCGCCAAGTGCGGCGAAGGTCGCGGCGAGTGGCACCGACAGCAGCACGAGTCCGAGCCACGCGAGCAGCGAAGCAGGCCCGGCAGCCTGTGCAGCGAGCGCGGGAAGCGCGATGACGCCTGTGCCCAGCACAGCGCCGACGTACAGCGCCGCGCCTTGCATGACGGTCAGATGGCCGTTTCTGGTTCCCGTTTCAACTGCGGAAGTTGAACTCATGCGTAACGATCCTTTGAAGTAACGGCGTGATGCTCCGTGGGTCGGGCCGCCTGTCTCTATCGTTATAATCGTCAATAGCTGACAAACCATGTCAGGATATCGGATGCAACAGACAGAGAGAGCGCGAGGTCGAATGTGCGAACGAGCCGGCTGGTGTCGATGTTGCTGCTATTGCAGGTGAAAGGCCGCGTGACAGCGCAGGCGCTCGCCGAAGAATTCGAAATATCGATTCGCACGGTGTATCGCGACATCGATCAACTGAGCGCCGCAGGCATTCCGGTGTATGCGGATCGCGGGCCGGGCGGCGGATTCGCGTTGCTCGATGGGTATCGCACGCGGTTGACCGGGATCACCCGGGCCGAAGCCGAGACCCTGTCGATTGCCGGCTTGAGCGGCGCGGCGTCGGATCTTGGCCTGATGGATCAGCTACGTGCTGCTCAATTGAAGCTGATTGCGGCCGTGCCGGATGCCGCGCAGGACGCATCGCGGATCGGTTCCCGGCTGCACATCGATGCGGTTGGCTGGTACAGGCGTCCTGCCCCAACACCGCTGCTGCCGGTGCTGGCCAGCGCCGTGTGGGAACAGAAACGTATCACGATGCACTACGAGAGCTGGCAGAACAGCGGTCATCGCACGCGTGATCCGCTCGGCCTCGTGCTGAAAGCGGGCGACTGGTACGTGCTCGCGCGCGTGCGCCGCCAGATGCGCATCTACAAGGTCGCCAGCATCACGCATCTCACGGTGCTCGACGAGACGTTCGAGCATCCTGCTTCGTTCGATCTGCGTGCCGAATGGTCGGCCGCCGTCGCGGCGTTCGAAAAAGGTCTGCTGACGGGTGTCGCGACACTGCGCCTGTCACCGGAAGGTGTGGCGCGCTTGCATCGCCTCGGCGCGGCGGCCGAAGAGCAGGCGCTTTTCGGACCGATAGCCAAGGACGGCTGGCAGGACGTTACGCTGCCGGTCGAAGGCTTCGATTACGCCGTCGAGCAGCTCCTTTCGCTCGCGGGGCACGTGCAGGTGCTGGAGCCGCTCGAACTGCGCGAGCGCCTGAGAACGCTCGCGCAACGTGTCGCGACGCTCAACGCGGCGTGACGTGATTCGCTTTAGCTGCGGTGTGGCCCGACGATCTTCAGCTTCGTCATTCGCCGGTACAGCGTCGCGCGCGACATGCCTAACGCCTGCGCGGCTGCGTTGGGTCGCCAGTGCTGTCGCGTGAGCGCTTCGATAATGCGTGCGCGTTCGTCGCCTGACGTAGCATCGTGCGACAGTTCGTGTCTGGCATCGGGTGAAAGGAGGGCGGCCATATCAGGCGAAACGTGCCGCAATTCGACCCGCGACGAATCGCACACCGCGCACGCGTAGCGCAGCACGTTGCGTAACTGCCGGATATTGCCTGGCCACGCGAGCGTGCCAAGCCGTTCCGCAAGATGCGGGTCGAGCGTCAGCACGTGGCCAGCGCTTTGCGCTTCTTCGTCAAACACCGCTTCGATTACATCGCGAATGTCCGCGCGTTCGCGTAGCGGCGGCATCGTCAGCGTCGCGCCGCTCAAACGGTAAAACAGGTCTTCGCGAAACGCACCTTCGTCCACCATCTCCGTGAGGCTGCGGTGCGTCGCGCAGATGACGTCGATATCCACGCGCACCGGCACATCACCCCCCAGCGGCACGACTTCGCCTTCTGCCAGCACGCGCAGCAGACGCGTCTGCAGACTGAGCGGCATGTCGCCGATTTCATCGAGGAACAACGTGCCACCACTCGCCATCGCGATCTTGCCGCGCGCGCCGCGGCTGCGTGCACCGGTGAATGCACCGGGCGCATAGCCGAACAGTTCGCTTTCGATCAGCGATTCAGGAATCGCCGCGCAATTCACCGCAACGAAAGGCCGCGCACAACGTGCGCCTGAATCGTGAATCGCACGCGCGAAGACTTCCTTGCCGACACCGGTTTCACCGAGGATCAGGATCGGCAGATGCTTTCCGACGATGCGTAGCGCGACCTGCGCGTTCTGCGCGATACGTGTATCGACGCTATGCAGGAAACGGCTCATCGTGCCGAGATGACTTTCCGCTTGCGATTCGCGCGGCGCCGCTGCCGTCGCCATGCGCACAGGACGACGCATCGGTGCGCGGATGCGCGCGTATAGCGTCGCGCCCGTCGTACGCAGGCGCAGCCCGACGATCGCGCCGGTGCGTGCAAGGTCGTGGAGATGGATATCGGAGGTATCGAAGATATCGTCGATGTGACGCGGCGCGTCGAGGCCAGGAATGCACTCGCGCGCCTTGCGGTTGGCCGTCGCAACGTTGCCGCATTCGTCGAAGGCGATCAGCAGTTCCGGCTGCGCCTCGACGAAGTTGCGGCTTTGATGACCGAAGAGAATCCAGTGCTGCGTGGTCTGGTTCAGGAAGTAGCCGTCTTCGATGAGACCGGCGCTTTGACGTACCAGCTGGAACACGAGCCGCTGGCTGTCGCGGTTATCGGGCGACTGAACCGCTGACGCATCGAGCACGCCGATCAGTTCGCCAGCAGGCGCGAAAATCGGCGCGGCGCTACACGTCAGCGTGGTGAACGCGGCGCGAAAGTGATCGGTCTTGTGCACGGTGATCGGCGCGAGATCCGTCAGCACATTGGCGACGCCGCAGGTGCCTTCCTCCCGTTCGGACCAGCACGAGCCGATATACAGGCCGGCATGCTTGAAATGACTGCGTCGCTCGCGATCGATCCGGTAATCGATCGTCACGCCGTGCGCGTCGGTCAGCATCACGCAGTAGTCGGCGACACGAATCATGTCATGCAGCCGCGACAGACATTGCCCGGACGCGCGCAGGAAGGCTTCTTCCTTGCCCTGAATTTCGCGTAGTTCAGAAGACGTGAGGACGCGCGGGCCGATGGCCGAGCCGGGATCGAGCTGCCAGGTTTCGAAGGAGCGCTGCCATGAAGAGACAAGGCGCGGCGAGCCAGCGGGCGCGGGTAGACGCCCTTCAATGGCGCCGCGCACGCGATCGACGTGCTGTGTTTGTGAAACGTAAGGCATGGTCGACTCCCCGTCGAGCAGCGCTGGAGGGTTCCGGTACGTTCTTGTAGCACAACTCGAAATCGCAATCACACTGCACTGCAGCACGGGAGATGCGTGAGACGTTTGTCTCAACATACTGTGAGACGGTCTTGTTCAGCGGCAATCGTATGCCCTGTAAGGCATGCGGGCCCGCTTTCATGTTGCGTGAGAACGCGTGCTTCTCCATTGATGAGACGACGAGGCGCAGCACGCGTTGCAGCGTGTGCGACCGCATGACGGCTGCGAAGCACGCCTGATCGCGCAGAGCCCTTTAAACACGGGCTTTTCCTCGCATCCACACTTCCTGATTGCGTATTGGCACACCCTTTGCAGAGTCTCCCTGCACCGAAGCGCAAATCGCGTTTCCCGGAAAACAGGTCCGCGAACACGCGGACAGGAGACAAGCCCGTGTCACTTCCCGTCACCGTTGGCGTGATTGCGAATCCTGCATCAGGCCGCGATATCCGGCGCCTCACGACGCACGCGTCCGTCTTTCCGACGGCAGAAAAGGCCAACATGGTCGTGCGTCTGCTTGCGGGTCTCGGTGCGCTCGGCGTCGAACGCGTGCTCACACTGCGCGACAAGACGGGCGTTTCGGCGCTCCTGCTACGCGCGATCGAAACGCACAAAGCGATCGCCCCACACCAGCGCTGGCCCGAGGTCGAATTTCTCGCGTTGCCATTCACGGACAGCGTTGCCGATACGCACGCTGGCGTGGCACATATGGTTGGCGAAGGCGTCGGCCTCATTGCGGTGCTTGGTGGTGACGGCACGCATCGTGCGGCCGCTGCGCATTGCGGCGACGTGCCGCTGTTGACGCTTTCAACCGGCACCAACAACGCGTTTCCGGATCTGCGTGAAGCGACGGTCGCGGGTCTTGCTGGCGCACTCGTCGCATCGCGTGCCGTGCCGCCAGACGTCGCGCTGGTGCGTAACAAGCGGCTTCTCGTGCGTTGTGTCGAAGGTCCGAATCGTGGACGCGAAGAGATCGCGCTCGTCGATGTCTGTGTGAGTCGTCAGCGCTTTGTCGGCGCACGCGCGGTCTCGGAACCCGCGGACATCGAAACCCTCTTTCTGACGTTCGCCGCGCCGGACGGCATCGGCCTGTCGTCGATTGGCGGTGCGTGGGCACCGGTCGATCGCGCCGCGTCGCACGGATTGCATCTGACCTTTGCACGTGCCGGCGAATCGGGCGTGCCGATCTTCGCGCCGATTGCGCCGGGACGCGTGGATCAGGTGACGATGCGCGCCTGCGAGCGCCTCGAAGTGGGTGCATGGACGCCGCTTCACACTGAACACGGCACGCTCGCGTTCGATGGCGAACGCGAGATCGAACTGGAACGCGGTGACCGTTACGAAGTGTCGCTTGACTGGAGAGGGCCGCTGACGGTCGACGTCGAACGTGTGCTGCGTTATTCGGCGTCGCGGCAACTGATACGTGAAGTGGCAGTGCAGGACGGTTTGTAGGAGTCGGCGCCGGACGAAGCAGGTTGCATTCGTCCGGCGCTCATTGCAGCAGGCAGTGAAATCAATCAAGGAGACGCACCATGTCTGTTTCAGCACAGTTGGGCAAGGACGAACTGCTGGAGGCGTATCGAATGATGCGCACGATCCGCGAATTCGAGGAACGTCTGCACGTCGAGTTCGCGACAGGAGAAATCCCGGGTTTCGTGCACCTGTATGCCGGCGAAGAGGCGTCGGCAGTCGGCACGATGCTGCATCTCAACGATGCCGATTACGTTGCAACAACTCATCGCGGACACGGTCATTGCATCGCGAAGGGCGTCGACGTGTGCGGCATGATGGCCGAGATTTATGGCCGCAGGACGGGGGTGTGCCACGGCAAAGGCGGTTCGATGCATATCGCCGATCTGTCGAAGGGCATGCTCGGCGCTAACGGCATCGTCGGCGCGGGTGGGCCGCTCGTGTGCGGCGCGGCGCTTGCTGCGAAGCAGAAGAAGACCGGCGGCGTGGGCGTGTGTTTCTTCGGTGACGGCGCGTCGAATCAGGGTGTGATTTTCGAATCGATGAATCTCGCTTCGGTGTGGCGGCTGCCTGTGATTTTCGTTGCCGAAAACAATGGCTATGCAGAAGCAACGTCATCGACGTATTCGGTGGCCACCGACAACATCGCCGATCGGGCGAGCGGCTTCGGCATGCCAGGCGTGATTGTGGATGGCTTCGATTTCTTCGCGGTGCACGAAGCGCTGGGTGAAGCGATCGAACGCGCACGTGGCGGTGGCGGGCCGACCCTGGTCGAGGTGAAATTCTCCCGCTATTTCGGGCATTTCGAAGGCGATGCGCAGACTTATCGCGCACCGGGTGAAGTGCAGAAGCTGCGTGACGAGAAGGATTGCCTCAAGCGTTTCGAAGAGCGCGTCCTGCGTGCGGAAATGGTGACGCGAGACGACCTGCGTGGCGTCGACGCCAAGGTCAAGACGCTGATCGACGCAGCCGTCAGCGAGGCTAAGGCCGCGCCGATGCCCACGGCGGAAGATCTGCTGACCGACGTCTACGTGTCGTATCCGTAACACCGTCGCGTTGCAGTGCGGGACGAACCCGATCGAATCAGCAACCATCTTGCATGGGACCAGAGTAAGACGCTAAAGCGTCAACGCTGGTCGACAGGAGACAGACATGGCACGGAAGATCACATTTTCTCAGGCGATCAATGAAGCCTTGAGCCAGGAGATGGCGCGCGACGACAGCGTCATCGTGATGGGCGAAGACAACGCCGGCGGCGCCGGCTCGCCCGGCGAACAGGATGCGTGGGGCGGCGTACTCGGCGTCACCAAAGGGCTGTATCACAAGTACCCGGGGCGCGTGCTCGATACGCCGCTTTCGGAGGGCGGTTATATCGGCGCGGCCGTGGGCGCGGCGGCGTGCGGGTTACGGCCCGTGGCCGAACTGATGTTTATCGATTTCATGGGCGTGTGCTTCGACCAGATCTTCAATCAGGCCGCGAAATTCCGCTACATGTTCGGCGGCAAAGCGGTCACGCCCGTTGTTATACGCGCGATGCAGGGTGCGGGTTTGCGCGCGGCGGCACAGCATTCGCAGATGTTGACGTCGCTGTTCACGCATATTCCTGGGCTCAAGGTGGTGTGCCCGTCGACACCGTACGACGCGAAAGGTCTGCTGATTCAGGCGATCCGCGATAACGATCCGGTCATTTTCTGCGAGCACAAGCTGCTGTACACCCGTGAAGGCGATGTACCCGAAGAGTCGTATGCCATTCCTTTCGGCGAAGCGAACGTCGTGCGTGAAGGTGACGACGCAACCATCGTGACCTACGGCCGCATGGTGCATTACGCAACGGATGCCGCAGAAAAGCTCGCAAAAGAAGGCATCCAGGTCGACGTGATCGATCTGCGCACGACGTCGCCGCTGGATGAGGACACGATTCTCGAAAGCGCTGAACGCACAGGCCGCGTGGTCGTCGTGGACGAAGCGAATCGGCGCTGCTCGATGGCGACCGATATTTCCGCGCTCATTGCCGAGCGTGCGTTTCATTCACTGAAGGCGCCGATCGAACTCGTGACTGCACCCCATACGCCGGTGCCGTTTTCGGGCGTGCTCGAAGACATGTATATCCCTTCGCCGGACCAGATCGCCGCCGCTGTGCGCAAAGTAAGGAGCTGAGCAATGCCGATTCACATGATTACGATGCCCAAGTGGGGCCTGTCGATGGAGCAGGGACAGGTCAACGGCTGGTTGAAGTCGGTTGGCGACAAGGTCGGTAAAGGCGACGAAGTGCTCGACGTGGAGACCGACAAGATTTCGTCGGGCGTGGAATGCGCGTTCAACGGCACGTTGCGCCGTCAGGTCGCGCAGGAAGGCGAAACGCTGCCGATCGGCGCGCTGCTTGGCGTCGTAGCCGACGTGGAAACGCCCGACAGCGACATCGATGCCGCAGTCGAAGCGTTCCAGCGCGACTTCGTACCACCGACGGCCGCGGACAGCGAATCGGGTCCGCAGCCGGAGAAAGCGCAAATCGACGGACGTACGGTGCGTTACTTGAAGCTTGGCGACGGTGGCACGCCCGTGGTGCTGATTCACGGCTTTGGTGGCGATCTGAACAACTGGCTCTTCAATCACGCGGATCTCGCCGCACATCGCACGGTGTGGGCGCTCGATCTGCCGGGTCACGGCGAGTCGGGCAAGACGATCGACACCGGCAGCGCAGACGAACTGGCCGATAGCGTCATCGCATTTCTCGACGATCGTAATATCGAGCGGGCGCATCTCGTCGGACATTCGATGGGCGCACTCATCGCCATGACCGTCGCGGCGCGCGCGCCACAGCGCGTCGCTTCGCTTGCGTTGATAAGCGGTGCGGGACTCGGTGAAGAGATCAACCGCGAATACATCGAAGGCTTTGCTGCGGGCAACAGCCGCAACACGCTGAAGCCACATCTGACGAAGCTGTTCGCGGACGGATCGCTGGTCACGCGCCAGCTCGTGGAAGATATCGTCAAGTACAAGCGGCTTGAGGGTGTCGGCGATGCGCTGCAGAAGATTTCGGCGTCGGCGTTCGAAGGCGGCGTGCAACAACGGAACTATCGCGACCAGCTGGAGAAACTTGCGCCGCGTACGCTCGTGATCTGGGGCAGCGAAGATCAGATCATTCCTGCGCGTCACGCAGAAGGGTTGCCCGCGACCACGCACGTCCACATCATCGCGGGGAAGGGGCATATGGTGCAGATGGAAGCCGCCTCGGAAGTGAACCGCCTGCTCAACGACTTCTTCGGGTCATGACGATGAGCGCCGCGCTCCCGAATCAGAGCACGACGGCGCTCGGTCAACACGGGTTGCGTAGCCGCGAGAAGCTGGCCCGCATCCCCGTGAAGATCGTGCCCGTCACCGAAGGTGAGAACGGGGCCTTGCAGAAGCCCCCATGGCTGCACGCAAAGCCGATGATGAGCGAAACCGTCGCGAGTATGGCGGAGGTCTTGCGCGAGCATCGTCTGCATTCGGTGTGCGAGGAGGCGATGTGCCCGAACATCGGCGAGTGTTTCGCGCAGCGCACGGCAACGTTCATGATCATGGGAGGGATCTGTACGCGTCGCTGTGCGTTCTGTGACGTGGCACATGGGCGGCCCGAGGCGCTCGATCCGAACGAGCCTGAGCGTCTTGCCGATGTCGTTGCGGCGCTTGGCTTGCGCTACGTCGTGGTTACTTCGGTGGATCGTGACGATCTGCGCGATGGCGGTGCGGCACATTTCGCGCGCTGCATTACGCTGATTCGTGAGCGCATGCCGGGAATCCGCGTTGAAGTGCTGACGCCGGATTTTCGCGGGCGAATCGATCGGGCACTGGCCGCGTTCGAAGCGGTATGGCCGGATGTGTTCAACCACAACATCGAAACTGTGCCGTCGTTGTATCGCGCAGCACGCGCGGGCGCGGATTATGATGGATCGCTCGAACTGCTGGCGCGTGTGAAACGGGCGAATCCGTCTGTGATCACGAAGTCCGGATTGATGGTCGGTCTCGGCGAAACCGATGACGAACTGCTGCGCACCATGCAGGATATTCGCGCGCATGGCGTCGATATTCTGACGATCGGGCAGTATCTTGCGCCGTCGCGGTTTCATATGCCCGTGCGACGCTATATGCCGCCGGACACGTTCGATGTATTGCGCGAGGCGGGCATGAAGCTGGGATTTCGCGAGGTAGTCGCAGGGCCGCTGGTACGATCGTCGTATCACGCCGACCAGGTTTCCGGCCTGGGTGAATGAGCGTTTAAACCGCGCATGCATGTGTGTCATGCATGCGCGGTTCAACTTCAACGCCTGACTTAAATGTCGCCAATACACATGTACTTGATGACGACGTAATCGTCGACGCCGTAGTGCGAGCCTTCACGCCCCAGCCCCGACTGCTTGACGCCACCGAACGGCGCGACTTCGTTCGAAATCAGTCCGGTGTTGATACCGACCATGCCGTATTCGAGCGCTTCAGCGACGCGCCACACGCGGCCGATATCGCGGCTGAAGAAATACGCCGCAAGACCGAACTCGGTGTCGTTCGCAAGGCGGATCACTTCTTCGTCTGATGAAAAACGGAACAGCGGTGCCAGCGGACCGAACGTTTCGTCGCGCGCGACTTTCATCGCGGGTGTGACGTCGGCGAGAATCGTCGGTTCGAAGAAGCCATGACCCAGCGCGTGCCGTTTGCCGCCAGTGACGATGCGTGCGCCTTTAGCGAGCGCATCTTCGATATGCGACTCGACCTTGAGCACGGCCGCTTCGTTGATCAGCGGTCCCTGCGTCACGCCTGCGTCGGTGCCGATGCCGACCTTCAGGCCGGCAACCGCATCGCGCAGTTTCGCCGCGAACGCGTCATAAACGCGGTCATGAACGTAGAAGCGATTCGTGCACACGCACGTCTGCCCGCTGTTGCGATACTTCGACGCGATCGCGCCCGCAACAGCCGCATCGAGATCGGCATCGCCGAACACGATGAACGGCGCGTTGCCGCCGAGTTCGAGCGAGACCTTCTTCACCGTCGGCGCGCACTGCGCCATCAACAGACGCCCAACCGGTGTCGAACCCGTGAACGAGAGCTTGCGCACGATCGGGTTGCCGGTCATCTCGGCGCCGATGGCTTTCGGATCACCCGTCAGCACGCTGAAGATGCCCGCAGGGACGCCAGCGCGTTCCGCGAGCACGGCAAGCGCGAAGGCCGACAGCGGCGTGGCTTCGGCCGGCTTCACGATGATCGGACAGCCGGCGGCGAGCGCCGGGCCAACCTTACGCGTGATCATCGCAGCCGGGAAATTCCACGGCGTGATCGCGGCGCACACGCCGATCGGTTCCTTCGTCACGACGATGCGTTTGTCGGCCGCCGGCGTCGGAATCGTGTCGCCGTTGATGCGCTTCGCTTCTTCGCCGAACCATTCGAGGAACGAAGCCGCGTAAGCGATCTCGCCTTTGGCTTCGGCAAGCGGCTTGCCTTGCTCGGTGGTCAGGATCAGCGCGAGATCGTCGGCGTTCGCAAGCATCAACTCGTACCACTTGCGCAGAATGGCAGCGCGCTCCTTGCCCGTTTTCGCGCGCCATGCGGGCCACGCCGTATTCGCCGCCTCGATCGCGCGACGTGTTTCCTGCGCGCCCATGTGCGGCACTTTTGCGATGCGCTCGCCCGTCGCCGGGTTGACGACGTCGAACGTCCTATCGTCATCCGCCTGTTGCCAGCTGCCTGCGATGAAGGCTTCCGTGCGCAGCAGCGTCGGATCCTTCAGGTTTTCAAATGCCTTGTTCGTCATGTGTTTTTGCCCGTGCCTGTCTGGGAAAATCGCGGATTACGCGGCAATGCCGACCGTTTCCTTCAACACGCCTTCGAGAATCGCCAGTGCTTCGTCGAACACGGCGTCCTGAATCGTGAGCGGGAACAGGAAGCGGATCACGTTCGAATACACGCCGCACGTGAGCAGCAGCAAACCGCGTTCGAGCGCGCGCGTCTGCACGCGCTTCGCGAAATCGGCATCCGGCTCACGCGTGCCGGCCTTGAAGAACTCGACCGCGACCATGCCGCCGGGACCGCGCACATCGGCGATCTGCGGTACTTCACCTTGCAGCGCGATGAGCTTTGCCTTCAGGCGATCGCCCAGCACAGTGGCGCGGTCGCACAGATTTTCTTCATCGATGATGTCGAGCACGGCGTGCGCTGCGGCGAGTGCCAGCGGATTGCCTGCATACGTGCCACCCAGACCGCCCGGCGCAGGCGCGTCCATGATGTCGGCGCGACCGACCACACCCGACAGCGGCATGCCGCCAGCGAGGCTCTTCGCGATCGTCATCAGATCGGGCACGACGTCGTGGTGATGCATCGCGAACAGCTTGCCGGTACGTGCGAAGCCGGTTTGCACTTCGTCGGCGATCAGCAGGATGCCGTGCTGCGTGCACAGCTTGCGCAACGCGCGCACGAACTCAGCCGGCGCGGCATAGAAGCCGCCTTCGCCCTGCACCGGTTCGAAAATAATCGCCGCGACGCGCTTCGGATCGATATCGGCCTTGAACAGATGCTCGATAGCCCGCAGCGAATCAGCGGTTGTGACTCCGTGCAGCGGATTCGGGAACGGTGCGTGGAAGACGTCCGACGGGAACGGTCCGAAGCCGATCTTGTACGGCGCGACCTTGCCGGTCAGCGCCATGCCCATCAGCGTGCGGCCATGAAAGCCACCCGTGAACGCGATGACGCCCGGACGGCCGGTCGCCGCACGCGCAATCTTGATGGCGTTTTCGACGGCTTCCGCACCGGTCGTAAAGAATGCGGTTTTCTTCGGGTAATCACCAGGCGCGCGGGCGTTGATCTTTTCGGCGAGCTCGACGTACGACGCGTACGGCACGATCTGATACGCGGTGTGCGTGAAATGTTCAAGCTGCTCGCGGATCGCCGCAACGATCTTCGGATGACGATGGCCCGTGTTCGTGACGGCGATGCCAGCGGCAAAGTCGATGAAGCGGCGGCCTTCGATATCCCACAGCTCGGCGTTTTCGGCGCGCTCAGCGTAGAAATCGCACATCACACCTACGCCGCGCGGCGTAGCGGCGTCCTTGCGGGCCTGAAGTCCTGCGTTTTTGTTGTCGGCCATGGTCATCTCCTTCACATCCGGTTATCGGGAACAGGTGGAAAACGGCGGGCGCCGCCCCTTTGCATCGCATGCTGTGACTATAATCAGGTTTGGCTCTAAACTTCAGAGCCATTTCAATAAAAATACAGGAGCCAATCATGCGTGCGAGCGTTCTATCCGACTGGCTGGCCCAGCGGCTCGACCGTGGCAACGGTCAGCCGGTCTACCGGCAACTGCACCGGCTGCTCCAGCAGGCGATCCTGTCGCGGGAACTGCCGGCTGGCACCAAGGTGCCGTCGTCGCGCCTGCTGGCTGCGGAACTCGGCATCGCGCGCAATACGGTGACGCAGGTGTATGAGCAGCTCGCGCTCGAGGGGTATGTGACGTCGGCGACCGGGCGCGGCACGTTTGTCGCGGATAGCGCGCCTGACGAGATCGTCGGCGCGCCCGAAGTCACGGCGCCGGACGCTGCGCCGGCCACGCCGTCTTCTGATCCCATGCCGCTGCCCGCCGCGCGGGCTTTATCTACGCGAGGTGCCCGGCTCGTGTCGGGCGCGGGCGTGTCGAAGCGCCAGTGGGGCGCGTTCATGCCGGGCGTGCCGGACGTGACCCGTTTTCCGGCGCGCGTCTGGAGCCGTTTGCATAACAAGTACTGGCGCCGGCTGCGGCCCGACCTGCTGACGTATGCGCCTGGCGGCGGCTTGCCGTTGCTGCGTCATGCTCTGGCCGACTATCTGCGGACGTCGCGCTCCGTGCGCTGCACGCCGGAGCAGATCGTGATCACGACCGGCATTCATCAGTCGGTAGACCTGGCGGTGCGTCTGCTTTCCGACCCGGGCGACGTGATCTGGACGGAGGATCCCTGCTACTGGGGCGTGCGCAGCGTGTTGCACGTTTCGGGTCTGCAATCGCGCCCGATCGCGGTCGACGAAGAGGGCATCAACCCGTCTCCCGACGATCTCGCGCAGCCGCCGAAGCTGATGCTCGTCACGCCGTCGCATCAGTATCCGCTTGGGATGGTGATGAGTCTCGCGCGGCGCCGGATGCTGCTCGAATATGCGCGCCAGCACCAATGCTGGATCATCGAAGACGACTACGACAGCGAGTTTCGCTACGGCAGCCGGCCGCTTGCGTCGCTTCAGGGACTCGATACGGCAGGGCAGGTGATTTACGTCGGCAGCTTCGGCAAGACGCTGTTTCCTGGGCTGCGCATCGGTTATCTGGTCGTTCCGGAAGCGCTGGCCGAGAGTTTCGCGACGGCGAGCGCGGAGCTGTACCGCGAAGGCCAGCTGCTGCAGCAGGCGATGCTGGCTGAATTCATCGCTGAAGGGCATTTTACGTCGCATATCCGCAGGATGCGCACGCTGTACGGGCAGCGCCGTCAGGCATTGCTCGACGCCGCTTCGCGACGTTATGGCGAGGAATTCCCCGCTGTCGGCGGCGACGCGGGTTTGCATCTCGTGATGCAGTTGCCCGAAGACGCCGACGATCGCGCGGTGGCAAAGGCGGCGCTGGAACGCAACATCATCGTGCGGCCGTTGTCCGGGTATTACGCCGAGCCGGCGAGCGCGCCTTCCGGCCTTCTGATCGGTTACGCGTGCGTGCCTGACGAAGAGATCGCGCCCGCGTTCGATACGCTCGCCGACGCGATCGATTCGACACTCGTGCAGTTCGTGTAGCTTCCGGCGCGCGGGCCTGCAGGCGCACGGCGGTAAGCCCTCGCCGGTACGCCCTCGCCGGTACGCCCTTAAATCCGGATCAGCACCGCGCCGAGCGTGACGAGCAGACACGCAACGATGCGTCGCGTCGTGAGCTTTTCGCGCATCACGAGCCAGCCGATCAACACGGCGAAAATCGAACTGAGCTCGCGCAGCGCGGAAACCATCGCGATCGGCAGATAACGGTACGCTTCGATGATGAAGCAGTACGCAGTCAGCGCAATCGCACCGGAGAGCACGCCCTTGAAGACCTTTTCACGACCGATGAAGAGGCCTTTCGCGCCACCGCGCCATTTCCAGACCAGCAGAAACTGCGGCACGTTCCAGATCAGATAGACCCACATGATGTAGCTGAGCCCGTTCCCCGCCACGCGCGCGCCGATGCCGTCGACGACCGAATACGTCGCGATAAAGAAGCCGGTCAGCAGCGCGAACGGCACGCTCTCGCCGGAAAAACGCATGTTGCGGCGAAACGCGAGCGAGACGATGCCAAGCGATACGAGCGCGACGCCGATCGCGGCCAGCGGCTTGAGCGCTTCGTGTGCGAACACGAGCGCACCGACAAAGACCAGCATCGGCGACAGGCCGCGGGCGATTGGATAGATCTGGCCGAAGTCGCCGCTGCGATAGGCGCGGATCAACGCAAGGCAATAACCGGATTCGAGTACGACTGAAGCGATGATGTAGGGCCACGCGCCGGGCGCCGGCAACGGCAGCAGGCAGACGCCGATCGCGCTGACGATCACGTATGGAATCGCCATCATGCCGAGCAGCCAGATGCGGTCTTCAGAGAGATGCAGAAACGCGTTCCAGGTCGCGTGCAATAACGCGGATATCAAAACCAGCAACACGACGAACGTTTCCATCAGGAACCTGGACGAAGAAGGCGGCGTTCACCGCGAGCATGTGATTGTTCAAAGAGGGTATCCGCGGCGGGCAGGCCGGCGAACATGCCTTTCTATCAGAATCTTTCATCAGGCGAAAGCGGAAGCCGTTGCCAGCAAAGGCACGAACCGTGCTGTGACGCCGGCATGACACGTCGCGCTGAAACGCACGTTGTCATGCTGCATTGCCCGCAGACGCGATATATTGGCGGATCAGCGCGTGCCGTCCCCAATAACGTTCGAATGTAATCTGGCGTCGCCATGCAACCACTCAGCTTCCTGGCCGACAGCTTTGCGGAATACGAGGACCTCAAGTCGATCCTCGATGACGGCAGTGCGAGCTTCGAAATCAACACGGTCTGCGAAACGCGCGTGCGTGGACGCGTGTTCGCGGTGCACACGGCCAGCATCGGCTCGACCGATCCGCAGGCACCGGCCATCGGTTTCTTCGGCGGCATTCACGGCCTCGAGCGCATCGGCACGCAACTCGTGCTCGACTATATGCGCGCGCTGCTTGGCCGGCTCGAGTGGGATGAACTGCTCGTACGGCAACTGCAGTCCATTCGCCTGATCTTCATGCCGATCATCAATCCCGGCGGCATGTGGGCCGCGACGCGGGCCAATCCGAACGGTGTCGACCTGATGCGCAACGCGCCGCAGGATGCCGACGAACGGGTGCCGTTTCTCGCGGGCGGCCAGCGTCTCGGCGCGTGGTTGCCGTGGTATCGCGGCAGTCGCGGCGCGCCGATGGAACCGGAAGCGATGGCGCTTTTGCAGGTCGTCGAAAGCCAGCTCGCGACGCGTCCCCTCAGCTTCGCGCTCGATTGCCATTCGGGCTATGGTTGGGGCGACAGCATCTGGTTTCCGTATGCACGCACGCGTAAGCTGATGCAGCATCTGCCGGAAATGTTCGCGCTCAAGACGATGTTCGAGCGCGCGCATCCCCATCATGGCTACACGTTCGAGCCGCAAAGCCATCAATACCTGCTGCACGGCGACCTGTGGGATTGCGCATACGATCGCACGCCTGCGCCGAACGTCATGTTACCGATGACACTTGAGCTTGGCTCGTGGCTATGGATCAAGAAAAATCCGTTGCAACTGTTTTCGCGGCAGGGCATGTTCAATCCCGTGAAGGCGCATCGCACCGCACGCGTGTTGCGCCGGCACGCGAACCTGCTCGAGTTCCTGACGCGCGCCGCGTTCTCGTCGCAACGCTGGCTGCCGCAAGGTAATCGTCGACAGCAGTTGCAGCAGGAGGCAATCAGTCACTGGTACGGGAAGGGTGGCACATGAGCTCGTGGATCCTGCTACGTGGATTGACACGCGAGTCGCGTCACTGGGGGCCGCTGCCGGAACTGCTGCGCGCAGCAACCGATGCGGACGATGTGCTTGCGCTCGATCTGCCGGGCAACGGTGCTTACGCAGGGTTGCGCGCGCCGCTGGACGTTGCGGACATGGTGGGTTTTGCGCGTCTTGCAGCACTGCAAAGCGGCGTGCCGGGTCCGTACCGTCTGCTTGCAATGTCGCTCGGCGGTATGGTGGCGACATCGTGGGCGCAGCGACATCCGAAGGATATCGAACGAATTGTCCTGATCAATACAAGCATGCGTCCGTTCAGTGGCGCGCGTGAACGGCTGCGTCCGGAAGCTTGGCCGGACCTGTTGCGGGTTGCGTTGAACTGGCGCCGGTCGGATGAAGCGGAATCACTTATTCACTCGCTGACCTGCAGTAACCGTCGCAACTTCGCCGATGATCTGACCGCGTGGCGCGCGATTCGCGAAAGCGCGCCGGTAAGCAGGATGAACGCATTGCGCCAGCTTTTTGCTGCAGCGCAATTCAATGCGGGTTCCACAGTCCCGTCGTGCCCCGTGCTGATCCTTTCGTCTGAGAATGACCACCTCGTGAATCCCGTGTGCTCAGCGCAACTCGCGAGCGCCTGGCATGCGCGCCATCTTCAGCATCAATGGGCCGGTCACGATCTGCCGCATGACGATCCGGCATGGGTCTGTGAAAGCGCTTCTGCGTGGCTCGCGAACCCATCCGATCATGCGCGTTCCACCACCGCTGAATGACCGGATGCACGCTTTTCAACCTGTCACGCAAGCGTCACGAAGTCTTCACATTGGCGATCTTTTGTGACCATTTACGGGTCACCTAAGCGGATGCGAAAAACTATGTTGCAGTGCGAACCAAACCGCATTTCATTCGTGTGATGCAGACGGGTTTACCCGTCCCGCAAATGAGTGACTCGAGGTCATTTAAGAAGCCCGCTCAATACTTTTTAACGCCAAAAGATACGTTTTGCCTTCGGCTCCGTCCCCCCGTCATGACGCTTTACAGAGCGGGAGTGATCGCTCGAAACCAAGCCAGATAAGGCGCGCGCCTCAAAATATGGGACGCCTGGGGCTGGAGCGAATCACGGTAAGCCGATTTCGCCCGACAGAAGAGAAACGTTTTTTGTTTTCGTTGCTTTACACCAAAAATACATCGTAAGTATTTGAAAAATAAAGAATTGTGCGATTGCACAAAAGCGAGGCACGCCTGGTGGCTCGCGACATGCGTTTCAATTCCGTAACATAAAAAGTAGGTGAAAACCCGAGGAAAATTATTCCGTATTATGGAAAATATTTCTTCCTCTTTGTTTTCAATTACTTACGCGCATGGCATCCCCTATGCGTCTAGGGTCCGCGGATTGGTGAACTTCGCCAAGCCGACCACCCCCGAATCAACATCAGGAGGATTCCATGCGCAAGACTTTAATGGCGACCGCTGCGGCCCTTGCTTTGGGCTTCAGTGGGTACGCGATGGCAAATCCATGTAGTGGCGATAAAGCGTGTCAAAACGAGGGCAATGGCACGGACAGCATCTCCGCAGCCGCAACTTCGACCCAGACCGCTACGACTGGAAGCAACGCGAATGAAATAAGCGGCAAGGTGGCACAGGACTCCTGGAATTCCACCAAGGTAGTCGCGGCCAGCAACCTGTCAGGCTACGTGAGCAAGGTAGCCGTCTATGGTATCGGCAATACGGCGGGTAACTGGGGCGACGCGAGTGGCGGTAAAGGCGGTAGCGGCGGCAAGGGCATCGGCGCCAAGGGCGGCAGTGCGCTGGCAGCCGGCGGCGACGGCGGCAACGGCGGTAGCGGCGCGAAGGGCGTGGGCGGCGACGGTGGCAACGCCCGGGCCGCGGGCGCCAACGGCGGCAAGTCCTCAGCCGATGGCGGTAACGGTGGGAAGTCCTCTGCTGATGCTGGCAAGGGCGGCAGTGCCTATGCAGCAGGTGGTGACGGCACAGGATCTGGCGGAAACGCTAAAGGATCCGGCGGCGATGCTACCGGCAAAGGCGGCGGCGCACTGTCCGCATCGGTTGGCGTAGGCGGCGACGGTTCTGGCTACGGCAAGGGCCTCGGCTATGGTTCGGGCGACGCAGGCTCGGCCAAGGCCAAGGCTGGCGGCGGTGGCGGCACGGCGACGGCAACGTCTGGCACGGGCACGGGCACGGGCACCGGTACGGGCACGGGTACGGGTACGGGCGGCGCAGCCACAGCAGGTGCGGCAACGGCTACCGCAGGGTCAGGTTCCGGCACAGGCGGCGCAGGCAGCGGCACGGGTGGCGCAGGTACTGGCACGGGTGCAGCAGGCACGGCCACGGCAGGTGCTGGCGGCGCGGCAACGTCGACGGGAGGTTCGGGCGGTGCAGCGGCATCGACGGCAGGTGCTGGCGGTACGGTAACGTCGACGGCTGGTAATGGTGGTGCTGGCACTGGCGGCGCCGGTGGAGCAGGTGCCGCAGGTGGCGCAGCGACGGCCACGGCAGGTAATGGCGGTGCTGGTACCGGTGGTGCAGGTGCGGCCGGCGGTGCAGGCGGAGCCATCAGCGTCAGTGCAGGTACGTTCGACATGTCCAACAACATGACGAGCACCGGCGCGGCTGCAGCGGGCATCTTCGTTGCCAACCAGAACAGCGGTGCCGCATCGTTTGTGCAGCAGGCTGTCACGGTGCAGGCTAACCTGACTGTCGGACACTAGACAGAACGGCCAGCTTGAAGCAGTAAGTCGTGCGGTTTGCCGTAAGGCGTGCAGTTGCGCCTTACGGCAATCGCTCCGTCGTCATGCGGACGAGGCGCCCGGAACGGTCGCAACATCGCGTGGCGAAGACCGCAGGTATCGAGCTTTCTGCACCGGCTCCGTGAACCGGGGCAGAGGCCAAGGAGACAACCATGCAAGCGCAAAAACGGTTTGCGCAGCTGGTATTGCCTTTCGCGTTTGCGCTGCCTGGCCTGATCGTTCAGGCGGCTGCCGCTGAGTCACAATCGCCACCCGCGCAGGTGCAAACCGGCGCGACGGTCGCTTCACCTGTCGCTTTAGCTGGGTCACCCGCCGTGGCGGTCGACGCAGCGATACCCCTGGCACCTTCGACAGCCATAACGGCCGGACAGCCGTCGGGCGACGTGAGCTTCGGGGTTGCAATGAGTAACGACCAGCTCGCCGAGCGGCGGGGCGGAGATGTCCAGGTCGGCAAGAACACCTTGAACGGTTCCGTCTCGGATAACACGGCCTACAAGGTCTCGACAGGATCGAACGCGATTACGCAGGGATCGTTCGCGGGTGCAAACGGATTGTCGTCAGTGATCCAGAATACCGGCGCTAACGTGCTGATCCAGAATGCGACCGTGCTGAACGTGCGTTTCGGGGAATGAGCGATGAAACCCTTCGCAGTGTGCGTCGCGCTCGCCTGCGGGGTTTGGGCGTCGACTGCGCTCGCCGATCCGATCAATATCGCCGATCCTTCTGGCGGCTACTATGCGATGCACGTAACGAGCCTGAAGGAAGCTCGCTACAAGCGGACCATCAGGCAGCAATTCGACTTCAGTTGCGGCTCGGCCGCGTTGGCCACGCTGTTGACCTATCAATACGATTTTCCGGTCAACGAGCAGCAGGCCTTCACGGAAATGTTCGAGCGCGGCGACCAGGAGAAGATTAGAAGGGAAGGGTTCTCTCTGCTCGACATCCGCAATTTTCTGGTCGCGCGCGGCTTTGAGGCGGATGGCTATGAGGTTCCGCTGGACAAGCTCGAGCAGACCCAAACGCCTGCGATCGTGCTGATCATCGAACACGGCTATCACCACTTCGTCGTCGTCAAGGGCGTACGGAACGGGCGGGTCCTGGTCGGCGATCCGGCTACCGGCACGCGCGCCATGTCGCGGGAGAGTTTCGAGGAGAAGTGGCAGGACCGCGTGCTGTTCGTGATTCACAACCGGCATGAACAGGCGAAGTTCAACGATGCAAGTGACTGGCATGTTGCGCCGGATGCACCGCTCTATACGGGCATTCCGCGCGAAGGTCTGTTCAGTGTGGTGATTCCGAAACTCGGCCCAGGTGAATTCTGAGAGCGATGATGAGACCCGAACATCTAAAGCTCGCCACCATCGTAACGATGGTATGCGGTGCCATGTCGTCTCTGGGTGCCAACGCAGCAGGCAGCGAATCGCCGGGCGTCGCGACCGGACGGATTGTACCGATGCGCGATCCGGCGCTGGATGCCGCTTTGCATATGACCGATGACGTAGTGCAGGATACTGCGTCAGTGACGCCGGACGATGCGCGAGATGGGGCGCAGGCGCAGGACGCAAGTGGTGCTCCGGTGTCGAGTGCAGCACCGGTTGCGCAGGAAGGTACTGCGCCTGAGGTTGTCTATGCAGCGCGTACAGTGGTCCTGTCGACACTGGACGTAGCCCCGGTGACAAGTGCCGTTTCGGATTCCTCGCGTGTGCCAGAAGTACCCGCTGTGTCGACGTCGACGCAGGATGTCGCTCTGGCGATGAGCGATGTACCGGATTCCACGCGTGTACCGGAAGTGCAGGCTGTGTCGATGCAGGAGCAGGACGTTGCCCGGGTGACGGGTGATATGCCGGATTCCGCGTATGTACCGGAAGTGCCGGCTGTGTCGACGCAGGCTGTTGCTCCGCAGATGAACGATGTGCCGGATTCCGCGTATGTACAGGACGTGCCAGCTGTGTCGGCACAGGATGTTGCTCCGGTGGCGGCTGCCGTGCCTGACTCCGGGCAAGTACAAGTACAGGAACTGCCGGCGGTATCTGCACAGAACGGTGTCCCGACGACGAATGCCGTCCCGGTTACCGCGCGTGCGCCGACTGTCTCGGTGAAGGTTGTGGTCCCGGTGATGAGCGCTGTCCCGGATTCCGCATATGTACCTGAGGCGCCGGCTAGGTCGGCACGGCAAGCTGTATCCGCGGACAGTACACCATCGTCGGATCTCGTGCATGCGGCGCATGTGCCTGCGGTGTCAACGATAGAACCCGCGCCCGTGACGGCGGGTGTCACACTCAGCGTCGTCACGCCCGAGCCAGGCAGGACGGTTGCGCCGGCAAAGGACGTCGCGCCTGCGGCATCTCACGCCTCGCCTCAAGTTACGCGTACGGCAGACCTGACGATCGCGCCGGCAATGATTGCCATGCCAGCGCCGGCACACGCCGTACAAAACGTTGCGCGCCCAACGGAAGTCGCTGCTGCGCCGGCATCAAGTGGCGGACTGCTCGATCGTGCAGCGCTGAACCTGAAGGTCAAGATGGACGCGCCCGTCCAGTCGGCGCAACACGCGCCGCTGGCAGGCACGGGCCAGGTGCTCGAAGCGACAGCCGGCGGCAAGACGGCCACGCCACATGCAGCGCAAAAGCGCGATGAAGCGGATCCGGCCTGGGCTTCTGCCGATCTGGTTGCGGTCGACGAGTCCCGTCTGGACAGCATGCGTGGCGGCTTCGAGCTGCCGTCCGGTCTGGTGGTGTCGTTCGGCATTTCGCGGGCTGCATTCGTCAACGGCAATCTTGTCTCGTCGACGAGCTTCAACATTCCGAACATCGCCCAGATGACCCCGCAGCAGGCACAGATGCTTGCGAATGCCAATACCGGGGCGCTGGTCCAGAACGGGCTGAACAATACCGTGCAGCCCGGCGCGTTGCCAGGCGTGACCGGAGCAGTCATCCAGAACACGATGAGCAACCAGCAGATTCAGGCGCTCACGACGATCAATACGAGCGTCAATTCGCTTTCCGCGTTCAAGTCAATGAACATCGGCGCGACGCTGAACAGCGCGCTCATCAGCGCCGTGCGTCCCCGCTAGACAGATCGGGCGGGTGGCGGGTTTCGGGACCAGAAGACCGTTCAGAAGGCAATCGGCACGCGCATCGTGAGGGTTACGTCTGGCGTGTCACGCGTCAGACCGGCGCCGATCGAGAAGTTGAGCGTGGTTTTCGGCGTCAGGCGGTATGAATAGCCAATCAGCAATGTGCCGAGAATGGTTCGCACCGAGCCGGTCACGGTCTGACCGTTCTGGCTGGTTGGTTGCACGATGGACATGTCATAGCCGATGCTGACCGACGCCTTCTCGTTCAGCGCAAGGCCCATCCCGATGTTGAATCCCCAGATGTCGCCCGGCTGAACCTTGCCGAGGGACTCCTGCACACCGTTTATCAGCGTGAGACTCTCGTCTTTTCCGAAGCTGTGCAGGTAGCTGAAGTTGCCGAAGAACACGACCGGATCGGTCGGGAAAAGCCAGGTGAGACCCGGCTGGATCGCGAGGAAACCGGAGCCGGTCGGCTGCTGCAGCGGCAGGCCGGTTCCGGTCGTATTGGCGATGCACCGCGTGACGCAGTCGGTCACCACGTCGAACGGACTCTTACCGGTCGCGGTCTTGAAGCGCAGCCAGCCGACATAGTAGAACTTGTCGGGGCCGCCCTCATTGAACTGATAGCGCATCGTCATTTCGACATCGCCGATGCCATTGCCATTGCTGTTGATCACGCTGTTCGCCGCCGCACCGGTGAAGATCTGGCGGGCGACGGTATCGTTGGTCTGATATACGTACGGGACGCGGACCTCAAATTCCAGCCGGTTCGTGATCCCGTAGCGCATGGCTACGCCGCCTATCAGCGTGGTCGTCTTTACTTCGCTCACGTTGATGAGCCCGATCAGCAACGCAGGGATGATCGTGTACCCGACGAGCGAGAGCTGATTCGCCGACGAATACGCAAACTGGAAGTACGGTTCGACCACGAGCACATGGCGTGGCGTAAGCACGCCAGGCTGGTCGAAGATCGGTGCGACGGCAGGCGGGCGCGAGTCCACCACGGGCGCCTGACCTACCGGCTGGTTCTGTGCGGGCGCGGCGTTGCCGGACTGCGCCTGGTCGGCCGCTGCTGCCTGATCTGCAGTCACGGCTTGCGCCGCTGCAGTCGCACCGCCTGTCGCTGCTGCACCGCCTGTTACAGCCGCGTCGCCTGTCGCTGCCGTACCGACTGGCAGTCCGTTGGCATCGGTTCCACCGGTACCGCGCTGGGTTTCGAGCTTGCCCGCGTCCAGTGCCCGGCTCAGCCGCGTGAGGCCGGCCTCTTCGTCAGCGAGCTTGCGCTTCAGGATATCGATTTCCTTGATGCGCTGATTGAGTTCCTCGCGCAATGCGGCGACGTCGGCGGGCGATGCGGGCGCAGCGGGCGGTGCGGACGCAGCGGGCAATGCGGGCGATACGGGCGATACGGGCGATACGGGCGATACGGGCGAAGCGGGCGAAGCGGACGTAGCAGGCGATGCAGGCGGAGCTGGCAATGCCCGCGCTGCCTGCGCTGCCTGATCCTCGAGCGACTGCGCGGCCGCCTCTGCATTGAAGAGGATAATCGCCGCATAGCTAATGGTACTGATGTGTCGAAATGGCATGCGCTTCATGGTGCTGTCACTCCATGACTTGGCTTGCAACAGGTTCACCCCGGTTCGACAACAGGCCAGAGCCATAGACTGGAAAGAGCGGGTCTTTCGGCGCTGGGCGTGGACAGGATCCCGTGAAGCGTGCGATCGCACGACATCGATGAGCGCCTGGCCACGCGCGCGAATGTATCGGCAGAAAGGCCGTACTTCGCAATCAAACGATTATTTTTTCGTCCCCAAAACGACTGCCCGACTGGACCATAAAAGACTAGCGCAGGCGTGCTCATCGCGCTAATGCGGCGAACCCTGAGATGCGCGATAAACAACACAACGATGCAATTAATCTGGGGTTACCGGTCATCGCTTTTGCACCCGAAGGGCGCATAATCCGGTTCTAGCATTGCTATCGATTGCCACCCGTCGCGGAGGACATCATGCAGGCGAAGAACGAAGAAGCGGTCGCGCATTTACTGATCGATATTGCCGAATTCGCACGTGGGAGATTGCCACAGCCCGCGTATGCAATCGTCGAACCGTTCCTGTTGCATTATTACGACTTCGTCGATGCTGATGACATGCAAAGTCGTAGCATCGCCGACCTGTATGGCGCGGCGATGGCGCACTGGCAGACGGCGCAGCGCTTCGTACCTGGCAGCGAACGCCTCCGGGTTTATAACCCGATTCTCGAACAGCACGGCTGGCATTCCGACCATACGGTTATTGAAATCGTCAATGACGACATGCCGTTTCTGGTCGATTCAGTATCGATGGCCGTCAACCGCCTGGGTCTGGCGCTGCATTCCGTCGTGCACCCTGTGTTTCGCATCTGGCGCGATCGGGAAGGCGCTATCGTGCGGGTCGGTGCAGGCGCAGCCGATGCCGCCGATCCGCAGTCGCAGCTAACGTCATTCATCCACTTCGAAGTCGATCGTTGCGGCGATGCAGCGAAGCTCGACGCCCTGCGTGACGACATCGCGAGGGTACTCCACGATGTACGCGCCTCGGTCGAAGACTGGCCGAAGATTGTCGATATTTCGCGTCAGACAATCAAGGCGATGAAGGCGCAGGAAACCAGCGCCGACGCAACTGAGGCGCGTGCGTTTCTCGAGTGGATGACAGCCGATCATTTCACCTTCCTCGGCCAGCGCGATTATGAACTCGTGCCACACGGCGCGGGCTTCGGCCTGCGCGCGGTAGCGGGCTCCGGGCTTGGCATCCTGCGCGAAACGCAGCGCCCCGGCACCGCCGACGTCACGCCATTGCCCGCTGGGGCAGGCGAGATCATCAGCGGCCCATCGCCCGTCTTCCTCACGAAGGCCAATTCGCGTGCGACCGTGCATCGGCCCGGCTATCTCGACTACGTGGGCGTCAAACTGCTCGGACCCGACGGCAAGGTGACCGGCGAGCGGCGTTTTATCGGGCTGTATACATCGACGGCCTATATGGTGTCGAGTTCGGAGATTCCGATCGTGCGCCGCAAGTGCGCGAATATCGTCAGGCGGGCAGGCTTTTTACCGAAGGGACATCTGGCGAAGTCGCTCGTCACCGTGCTTGAAACATGGCCGCGCGATGAACTATTTCAGGCCGATGAAGATTCGCTATATGACGCTGCGCTAGGCGTGCTGCGTTTGCAGGAGCATCAGCGCACACGCCTCTTCATACGACGCGACCGCTTCGACCGCTTCGTGTCGTGCCTCGTCTTCGTACCGCGCGAAAAATACAACACCGATCTGCGCCGACGCATCGCGCAGCTGCTGCGAGGCGCGTTTAACGGCGCGAGCGTCGAGTTCACACCTTTGCTGTCGGAATCGACACTCGCGCGTATCCATTTTGTCGTGCGTGCCGAGCCGGGCGCGATGCCCGACGTCGATACCCGCGAACTCGAAGCACGACTCGTACAGGTTACGCGCCGCTGGCAGGACGATCTCGCCGATGCGCTCCTCGATGCATTTGGCGAAGAGCAGGGCAACCGGTTATTGCAACATTACGCGGATTCCTTTCCGGCCGGCTATCGCGACGACTATCCTGCACGAACGGCCGTGCGCGATATCGATCTGATCGAGCGTCTGCAGGGCACCGGACGGCTTGCAATGAACCTGTACCGGCCAATCGAAGCGGGGGCGCGTGCGTTCCGCTTCAAGGTCTATCGGGCCGGCGAGCCGATTGCCTTGTCACGCAGCCTGCCGATGCTCGAAAATCTCGGCGTGCGTGTGGATGAAGAGCGGCCGTATCTGATCGAAGCGCCTGATGCGACGCCCGCATGGATTCACGATTTTGGCCTTGAACTCGCAGACGATGTCGAGTTCGACATCGAGCACGTCAAGGACCTGTTCGAACACGCGTTCGAACAGGTATGGACAGGTGCAATAGAAAACGATGGCTTCAACCGTCTGGTGCTGCGTGCGAAGCTTAATGCACGCGAAGTGACGATCCTGCGGGCGTACGCTAAATACCTGCGCCAGGTTGGATCCACCTTCAGCGACGCATACATCGAACGCGCGTTGACGGGCAATCCGGATATTGCGCGCCGCTTTGTCGAACTGTTCATTGCGCGATTCGATCCCGCCTATGGCGAAACGCGTGAAGCCAGACGCGAACAGTTGCTGAAGGCGATCGATACCGCACTCGATCAGGTGCCGAATCTCGATGAAGACCGGATTCTTCGCCAGTTTCTCGGCGTAATCAATGCGACGCAGCGCACGAACTATTACCGGCACGACGGGCACGGAGAACCGAAGCCGTATCTGTCGTTCAAGTTCGATCCGTCAAAGGTGCCGGGTTTGCCCGAGCCCAAGCCGATGTTCGAGATCTGGGTGTATTCGCCGCGTGTCGAGGGCGTGCATCTGCGCGGTGGGCGCGTGGCGCGCGGCGGTTTGCGCTGGTCCGACCGTCGCGAGGATTTCCGCACGGAAGTGCTTGGCCTGATGAAAGCGCAGATGGTGAAGAACGTGGTGATCGTGCCCGTCGGCTCGAAGGGTGGCTTCGTCGTGAAGAATCCGCCGCCGCCTTCGGACCGTGAATTGTGGCTGCGCGAAGGCGTTGCGTGTTATCAGACGTTTTTGCGCGGGCTGCTCGATGTGACGGACAACCTCGCAAGCGGCACGATTGTGCCACCGCCAGATGTGGTGCGCCGCGATCCTGACGATCCTTATCTTGTCGTCGCCGCCGACAAGGGCACGGCTACGTTTTCCGACTACGCCAATGCGATTTCCCGCGAGTATGGCTTCTGGCTTGACGACGCGTTTGCTTCGGGCGGATCGGTCGGCTACGACCACAAGAAGATGGCGATCACCGCGCGCGGTGCGTGGGAATCGGTAAAGCGACACTTCCGCGAGATGGGCGTCGATACGCAGACGATGAATTTCACGGTTGTCGGCGTAGGCGATATGTCAGGCGATGTGTTCGGTAATGGCATGCTGCTGTCGCCGCATATCTGCCTCGTCGCGGCTTTCGATCATCGCCATATTTTTCTCGATCCCACGCCGGATCCGGCGACGAGTCTTGCGGAGCGCGGCCGTCTGTTCGCGCTGGAACGTTCGAGCTGGGCCGATTACAACAGCGCGCTGATTTCACCGGGTGGCGGCGTGTTTCCGCGCACGGCGAAAACGATCCCGCTGTCGGCGGCTGTTCAGGCCGCGCTCGGCATCAACGCTGCTGCGCTCGCGCCAAACGAATTGATGCGCGCGATCCTGATGGCGCCGGTCGATCTGCTCTATAACGGCGGCATTGGCACCTACGTCAAGGCGAGCGGCGAAACGCATCTGCAGGTCGGCGATCGTGCGAACGACGCGATACGCGTGAACGGTGCGGATCTGCGCTGCAAGGTCGTCGCGGAAGGCGGCAATCTTGGGCTGACGCAACTCGGCCGCATCGAATTCGCGCAACGCGGCGGCCGCATCAACACGGACGCAATCGACAATTCCGCTGGCGTCGACTGCTCGGATCACGAGGTCAACATCAAGATTCTGCTGGGTCTCGTGGTGGCCGACGGCGAGATGACGGAGAAACAACGCAACGCGCTGCTGGCCGAAATGACCGATGAAGTCGGATTGCTGGTGCTGCAGGACAACTACTATCAGACACAGGCGTTATCGATCGCCGGGCGTTATGGCGTCGACATGCTCGATACGGAAGTGCGCCTGATGCGCTGGCTGGAAAGGGCCGGACGGCTCAACCGCGTGATCGAATTTCTGCCCACCGACGAGGAAATCACCGAGCGGCAGACGGCCAGGCTCGGTCTCACGACGCCGGAACGCGCGGTGCTGCTCGCGTACAGCAAGATGTGGCTGTACGACGCGCTGCTCGAATCCGACATGCCGGAAGATCCGCTGGTGGCCGACATGCTGGTCGAATATTTTCCGCGGCCTTTGCAGATGCGCTTTAGTGCGCCAATGGCGCATCACCCGCTAAGACGGGAAATTCTGGCGACGCATCTGACGAATGCGTTAGTGAATCGCGTCGGTTGTGCATTCGTGCATCGTCTGATGGAAGAGACCGATGCAAAGCCTGGCGACATCGTGCGGGCGTGCGTCATGGGACGCGATGTGTTCGATCTGAACGAAGTCTGGCGGCAGATCGATGCGCTCGATAACCATGTCGCTGACGATGTGCAGGCACGCATGTTTGTCGAAGTCACACGCCTGCTTGAGCGTGCTGCGCTCTGGTTTATGCGGCAATTTCAGCTTGGGGCCGTGCACGACGGCGGTGTTGCGGATCTGCTTGGCCGGTGTCGCGAGGCCGTGCAACGGCTTGCGCCGCAATTGCCGACGCTTTTGCCGCAGGCCGATATGGAGGCGTTATCGGAACGTCAGCGCGAACTGGTGGAGGCAGGCGTCGATAGTGAACTGGCGTTACATGTAGCGAGTGGCGGGATTTCAGCGGAACTGCTTGACATTGCCGAAGTCGCGGCGACGTGCAATCGCAACCTTGAACTCGTTGCGGGTGTGTACTTCGCGCTCGGCACGCGGCTGAACTACAGCTGGATCGCCGAACGCGCGATGGCGTTACCCACGCCGACGCATTGGGACATGCTGGCGCGCGCGGCGGCGCTCGCTGAGCTGGCGCGCCTGAAGCGCGCGCTGACGACGAGTGCGCTGGCATCCGCTTCGGAGCACGACACGCCGGCGTCGCTGGTCGAAACATGGGACGAGAAGCGCAAGGCTGCGCTGGAACGCTACGCGAGGCTGCTGGCCGATCTTCGGGCGACAGGCGGCGCGAGTCTCTCGATGCTCCTTGTCATCGTTCGGGAAATGGCAGTGCTTGAACGGGCCTGACGGTATTCAGGGCCGCGTTCGGCCCTGTTCCTCGCGGCTGATCAGCGCGGGCCCGAGGCGCGCACGCGGGGCATGCGTGGCGCGCCTGCTGTACCTATGTCTGCGGGATTGCCCATAATACGGTTATTGCCATCCCGACCCGTTACCCGCCATGACTCAAGACTTATCGTTGAATGCGGCCGCGCCGCGCCTTACCAGCCTGTCGCATGGCGGCGGATGCGGCTGCAAGATCGCACCTGGCGTGCTGTCAGAACTGCTGAAACGCAGTGTGCCGTTCCCTGCATTTCCCGATCTGCTGGTCGGTACTGAGACCGCTGATGACGCAGCGGTGTATCGCCTGAACGACGAACAGGCGATCGTCGCGACGACGGACTTCTTCATGCCGATCGTCGACGATCCTTATGACTTTGGCCGCATTGCAGCCACGAATGCGCTCTCCGATGTCTACGCGATGGGCGGCAAGCCCATTCTTGCGCTGGCGCTGGTCGGCATGCCGATCAACGTCTTGCCGCATGACGTGATCGCAACCATATTGCGCGGCGGTGAGGACGTCTGCGCGCTGGCTGGCATTCCTGTAGCGGGTGGTCATTCGATCGATTCTGTCGAGCCGATTTACGGGCTCGCTGCGCTTGGTATCGTGCATCCGCAACGCGTCAAGCGCAATGCTTCGGCGCAGGTGGGTGACGTGCTCGTGCTTGGCAAGCCGCTGGGCGTGGGCGTGCTATCGGCGGCATTAAAGAAAGAGAAACTGGATGAAGCGGGCTACGCAGCGATGATTGCGACGACAACGAAGCTCAATCGTCCTGGCACTGAACTCGCTGCGCTAAAGGGCGTGCATGCGATGACGGATGTCACCGGTTTTGGTTTGCTGGGTCACACGCTGGAGCTTGCACGCGGCGCGGGGCTGAGTGCGCATCTGCGATATGCCGACCTGCCGTGGCTGCCGGGCGTGGAAGCGTTCGCTTCGTCGGGCGTGGTGACAGGTGCATCGGCGCGCAACTGGTTGTCGTTTGGCGAAAGCATTTCGCTTGACGCTGGCTTGCCCGATCACGCCCGTGCGCTACTCACGGATCCGCAGACATCGGGTGGATTGCTGGTGGCGTGCGCGCCGGACACTGTCGACGATGTGCTGGCGCTCTTCCATGCCGACGGTTTCGATTGCGCGACCGTGATTGGCGAGATGCGCGATGGCCTGCCGCGCGTGTTCGCTGGCTGACCGTTCGGTCGTTTAGTGGCCGATTTCAACTTTAACCCGTTGCACTCACGATGACAGAAGAATCGCCGAAGGCCATTTTCTACGCGCTCGCTGCAAACCTGGGCATTGCGATTTTCAAGTTCGCCGCCGCTGCATTTACCGGTTCGGGTTCGATGTTTGCGGAGGCGATCCATTCGACGGCGGACTGCGGCAACCAGATTCTTTTGCTCTTTGGACTGCGCCAGGCGCGAAGACCGGCAAGCCGGCTTCATCCGATGGGCTCGGGGCGCGAGATCTATTTTTACTCGTTGCTGGTTGCGTTGCTGCTGTTTTTTGTGGGTGGTGCGTTTTCGGTTTATGAGGGGATTCACCGGTTGTTTGCGCGCGAGCCGCTCTCGCATGCGTATGTTGCTCTCGTGGTGCTGGGTGTATCGGTGGTGCTTGAGTCGCTGTCGCTTGCGGGCGCCGTTAAGGAAATCCGCAAGAGCCATCCGCGCAAGTCGATGTGGCGATGGTTTCGGGAAACGCGCGAGTCGGAATTACTGGTGGTGGCGGGCGAAGACGTTGCTGCGCTCGCGGGGCTGGCGACCGCGTTTGTGGCCGTGCTGCTGACGATGATGACGGGCAATCCGGTATACGATGCACTGGGATCGATAGGCGTTGGCGTGCTTTTGATGGTGATTGCGTGGCTGGTGGCGAGAGAGGTGAAGTCGATGATTGTCGGCGAGTCCGCGAGCCCGGAGGTCCGACGCGAGGTCGAGGCGTTTGTGCGCGCACGGCCTGAAGTTCGCGGCGTGATCAATCTGATTACATTGCAGTGGGGACGGGATGTGGTGGTCGCCGTTCAGGCGGAGATGATCGACTATGAGAGTGGGCGCGCGATGGTCGACGCGATTAATGTTATTGAAGCCGATATGCAGGAGAGGTTTCCGCAGGTGCGGTGGGTTTTTTTTGAGCCCGATGTGGCTCGGGGTTAGGGTTTTTTGTTTGTCTGTTCGAGGGTTTTTTTGGCCTTTCCTTGTGTTCATGTCGGTCTATTGGCGTTGCCCCTGTGCGGGGCGGCACCTACTTTTCTTTGTCCCCCAAGGGGACTTCCTTCGGGGCGTCCTTGCCAAAGAAAAGTAGGCAAAAGAAAGGCGCCGAAAACTCGTCCGTTCCGAGGTGTGTCGCTGCCGGGGAATGGCACCCCATGAAGTGTCGCCCCCGCACTTCACACGGCATGGGTCCGCGCACGAGAGCGTCCCTCGCGCAGCACCGCTCGTGACACAGGGCTCATTCATCCCGCTCCGCACTGCGTGCGTCACGGACGGGTGTCTAGTGGCGGTGCGCGGGCCGCACTTCACAAAGTACGCAGGAAGTCGACGCTCGGCAGAGTGTAGCGAGCGCACCGCAGGCGTTGGACGCAGCTACCTCTCTCCAAAAAAGCCGTCGGCTTTTAAAGGGATACCTCGCTACTAACGCCGTCCGGTAATGCCGCTAACAATGCAACAGGCGAGAATAGCGAAAGGGCGGGGAAGGGCGAGCGGAGGGAGTGGTGTACCCAACGGCGATGCGCGTAGCGCGGAGTCGGGCGGATGAGCCCTTTGTCACTAACGTGCATTTCGCGAGAGATGTTCTCGTGCGCGGACCCATGCCGTGTGAAGTGCGGGGGCGACACCTCATGGGGTGCCATTCCCCGCGTGTCACACAACCTGGAAGTATCGAGTTTTCGGCGCCTTTCTTTTGCCTACTTTTCTTTGGCAAGGACAAAGAAAAGTAGGTGCCGCCCCGCACAGGGGCGACGCAAATAGACCGACACGAATACAAGGAAAGGCCAAAAAAAACACCGGCACGCAGGCAAAACCCACCCGCCAGGAAGGCAAAAAAAAACCAATGCCTCCCCGCAAAAGGGGGGGCCAACCCTGGTCAGTACACTAAAGCAAAAAAAACAAAAACCCCAAAAACCCCAAGCACCGCGCAGGCAACCACAACCCCGACAAGCACTTCAATGCTGAGCTTGACGAAAGGGCACCCAAACTGGCGTATTCGAATTCCAGTGATCGAGTTCAGAAGGATTGGCATTATTCATGATCAACTCCTCAAGACAAAAAGAAAGCAAAGGCGCCGCAAGAAAAAACAGGCGCCGAAACGCATAAGAAATCACTGTCCAGCGCGGGCAACGCGCGTAGCACCCTCATCACCAGCCTGAACAGCAAGCCGCTCAGCCTGCGTGCGGCCAATGAGCCCTTGTTCCGGATAGCTCGTCTTGTTCAACGCCGGCAATGTGCCATCGCGATACGCATCGTTGATTCCGGCCTTCACTTCCGCACGCGTCGTCGTGCTCGAATGACTCCACCATTGATCGTTGTACGTACCAGCGCGGCCAATTCCACCGCCGCCGTCCGCAAAGGCCGGGGCGCTAACGAGCAGCGAAAGGGCAAGACCTGCAAAGAGATTGCGCTTCATGATCCACTCCTGTCGATTCGGTTTGCCGCGCTGTCAGTCAGCGCTGCGACAGGGTGAAATGTAGGCTCTGTGACACTCGGGATAAACCCGGCTTTCGCGAAATGAATTGTCGTGATTTCAGAACAATCGCGGCACGCGGCCGCGATCGTCCTCTGCCGCGCAGGTCAGGCGACCCACTCGGGTGATACCGGCGTTTCAAGCGCCGGCGCGGATTCGCGCTCTTCCAGCGTGCGCATCGAACAGACCCTGTCGAGGTCACCGCGGCCGCTCAAAAGCGGGCAGCGATCGAATATTTCAGCAATCCAGTCGACAAAAACGCGCACCTTCGATGACAGATGCCGGCTATGCGGATACACCACCGAAATCGGCATCGGCAGCGGCTTGAGGTCAGGCAGCACCTCGACCAGCTCACCCGAACGCAGGTGCGGCAGCACCATGTAAAACGCCGGCTGGATCAGGCCGAATCCCTCGAGACCGCACGTCACGTAAGCATCCGCGTCGTTGACCGACACGATGCTCTTCATCTTGACCTCAATTTCCTTCTCGTCGACCTTGAACGACCAGTCGATCACGCGGCCCGTGCGGCTCGAAAAATAATTCACGGCCTTGTGGTTCTCCAGATCCTCAATCGATTGCGGCGTGCCGAAGTGCTTCAGATACGCCGGCGACGCACACGACACATGCTCGAAAAGCCCGATACGACGCGCCACCAGCGACGAATCCTGCAACGCGCCCACCCGCACGACGCAATCGACGCCTTCCTGCAGCAGATCGACCGGTCGGTCAGTCAATCCGAGTTGCAGATCGATATCCGGGTACCGCGTATGGAATTCGCAGAGCGACGGAATGACGAGCAGACGTCCGATCGAGCCGGGCATGTCGATGCGCAGTTTGCCCGTCGGCTTCTTGTTGCCGCGCTGGAAACTCGCTTCCGTCTCCTCGACGTCGGAGAGGATGCGCACGCACCGTTCGTAGTAAGCGGCCCCATCAGGCGTCAACGAGAGACGCCGCGTCGTGCGATGCATGAGGCGCACGCCAAGGAACGCTTCGAGATTCTGGATGATGGTGGTGACAGACGCGCGCGGCATGTCGAGCGTTTCGGCAGCGCGCGTGAAGCTGTTGGTATCGACAACCCGTGTGAACACCTGCATGGCCTGAAGACGGTCCATGGCTGACCTCCGGATAGGGGCTGGTGCTACTGGACTATCACCGAAATCGCGAATGAGCGGATCGATTGTTCAGGCGCACCGAATTGTGTTGCCGGATTATAGGCATTTATTTGCGAGTCTGCAGAACCCACAATTCGCTCCATTCGGATACTTTGCGCATTGCGCCGCTTCGACATGGATGCTTTCAAGCCGTCTTACCCCTTTGTTGCCGTGGAAGGCCTGCTGGCGGACGCTTCGCCCGCTCTGGTCGTGACCGACGTGCAGATCGAAGGGTACGCGCAGGACATCACGCTGCGCCTTTATAGACGGTCAGGTAAAACCGCACTGCCTGTACTGCTTTACTTTCACGGCGGCGGTTTTGTACGAGGTTCCATCGACTGCGCCGACATCGCAGCGCGTTATTTCGCAGAACACTTACCAGCACTTGTCGTATCGGTCGGCTATTCGCTTGCCCCGCAATTCCCGTTTCCAGCGGCGCCCGAAGATGCGCACCGCGCCGCGCTCTGGGTGCAGACGCGGGCCCGGGCATTTGGCGGCAACACGAAACGGCTTGGCGTTGCGGGTCACGATGCAGGCGGCCAGCTTGCCAACTGTCTTGCGTTTATCGCCCGCGATCGCGGTGACGTACGCATCGATGCGCAGGCGTTGTTTGGTCCAATGCTCGACCCAAGCCTGACGCGGCTAGGCGATGAAAAGCGCCTGCGCTCCGATATCACGGCGAGCGAATGCGCAGCCTGTTATCGCGCGTACCTGCCGCAGGCGTCGCAACGGATGCATCCGTACGCCGCGCCGCTGGAATCCTCGCGTCTCGCCGGCTTGCCGGAGACGCTGATCATTACCGCGCAAAACGACGTGTTGCACGTCGAGGCGGAGAAATACGCGAGCAGCCTGATCGATGCCGGTGTGCTGACACAGGTCGTTCGCTACCCCAGTGTGTCGCACGCAGCGCTCGCGGAGCATCCGGGCGCATTGCAGGAAGCCGTTCGGTTCTTTCAGTGCCGTTTCGCTGCGCGCACCCAAAGATAACCACAACTTCAACCAACAAATCCGGGAGTCTGTCATGTCCATTTTCAATCTTTCTCGTCCACGTCTAACGATTGCTATTGTTTCAGTGCTCGTTGTTGCGGGCCTCGGTACGCTCGGCGCGATCCGCGTCGACGCCCGCGCGCCTGCGCAGGCCGCGCCGACCATCGTCCCCGAGGTCGACGTTGCAACCGTCATCGAAAAGACCATTACCGACTGGCAGACCTATTCCGGCCGACTCGAAGCTGTCGAGAAAGTCGATATCCGTCCCCAGGTCTCCGGCACGATCGTCTCGGTGAATTTCAAGGACGGCGCGTTGGTAAAGAAAGGCGACACGCTGTTTGTGATCGATCCGCGTCCGTATGCCGCTGAAGTCGATCGCGCAGAGGCACAGCTCGCAGCGGCGCAGGCGCGCACGGGTTACACACAAAGCGACTGGGAACGCGCACAACGACTGATCACCGATAACGCCATTGCTAAACGCGACTACGACGAAAAGCAGAACGCCGCGCGTGAAGCAAGCGCAAACCTGAAGGCCGCTGCCGCCGCGCTCGAAACCGCAAAGATCAATCTCGGTTACACAAAGATTGTCGCACCGGTGTCGGGGCGTGTTTCGCGTGCGGAATTCACGGTAGGCAACGTGGTCTCGGCGGGCGCAAGCGCTGCACCTTTGACGACGCTTGTCTCCGTTTCGCCGATCTACGCATCGTTCGACGCCGATGAGCAGACCTATCTGCAGTACATCAGCCAGGCAAAGGATGGCCGCAGGGTGCCGGTCGACCTCGGTCTCGCCAACGAAAGCGGCTATTCGCGCTCGGGTTCGATCGATTCGGTGGACAACCGGCTCGATACGTCGTCGGGCACGATCCGCGTTCGCGCACGCTTCGATAACACGGATGGCGCGCTTGTACCGGGCCTCTATGCACGTATCAAGGTGGGCGGCAGCGCGCCGCATCCGGCCCTGCTGATCGATGACGCGGCCGTCGGCACCGACCAGGACAAGAAGTTTGTGTTCGTCGTCGACAAGGACAACCACGTTGTCTATCGCGAAGTGCAGGTGGGCGGACAGCAGGGCAATCTGCGCGTCGTGACGGGCGGCCTCAAAAGCGGTGACCGCATTGTCGTGAACGGTACGCAACGTGTGCGTCCGGGCGCCGAAGTCCGCGCACACATGGTGCCGATGACGGGCGACACCGACCCGAATGGCGCCCCGCTCGCACAGACGCAAGCGCAGCCGCAGGCACGCGCCAAAGCCGCGAAGAACTCATGAGCGACGACCTGAACGCGATTTGCGCATTCGCTTTCGTCTCGCGCAAGCTCTCCAACATCAAGAGCCCCCAATGAACATATCCAAATTCTTCATCGACCGGCCCATCTTCGCGGGTGTGCTATCGGTCCTGATCCTGCTGGCGGGCGTGATCTCGCTCTTCCAGTTGCCGATCTCCGAATATCCGGAAGTGGTGCCGCCTTCGGTCGTGGTGCACGCGCAGTATCCGGGCGCAAACCCGAAAGTGATCGCCGAAGCCGTGGCTTCGCCGCTCGAAGAGCAGATCAACGGCGTCGAGAACATGCTGTACATGCAGTCGCAGGCAAATAGCGACGGCAATCTCACGCTGACGGTCACGTTCAAGCTCGGCACGAACCCGGACCTCGCGACGCAGCTCGTGCAGAACCGCGTCAACCAGGCGCTGCCGCGCCTGCCGGAAGACGTGCAACGCCTTGGCGTCACGACGATCAAGAGTTCGCCGACGCTGACGATGGTGGTCCACCTGATCTCGCCGAACAACCAGTACGACATGACGTACCTGCGCAACTACGCGCTGCTGAACGTGAAGGACCGTCTCGAACGGATCCAGGGCGTCGGCCAGGTGCAGTTGTGGGGCGCAGGTGACTACGCAATGCGCGTATGGCTCGATCCGCAGAAGGTGGCGCAACGCGGCCTGACCGCAACCGAAGTGGTTAACGCGATCCGCGAGCAGAACATTCAGGTTGCAGCGGGCACGATCGGCGCATCGCCTTCGGTTCCGGGCACGACGCTGCAACTCTCCGTCAATGCACGTGGGCGTCTGACCACCGAAAACGAGTTCGGCGACATCATCGTCAAGACCGCGCCCGATGGTGGCGTGACGTATCTGCGGGACCTGGGACGGATCGAACTCGCCGCATCGGAATACGGTCTGCGTTCGCTGCTCGACAACAAGCCGGCGGTTGCGCTCGCAATCAACCAGGCGCCGGGCGCGAATTCGCTCGCGATCTCCGACGAAGTCCGCAAGCAGATGAAGGATCTGCAGGCAGATATGCCCGCGGGCGTCGACTACAAGATCGTCTATGACCCGACGCAGTTCGTGCGTTCGAGTATCGAAGCGGTGGTGCACACACTGCTCGAAGCCATCGCGCTGGTCGTGATCGTGGTGATCGTGTTCCTGCAAACGTGGCGCGCGTCGATTATTCCGCTGATTGCGGTGCCGGTGTCGATCGTCGGTACATTCTCGTTGCTGCTTGCATTTGGCTTCTCGATCAACGCATTGTCATTGTTCGGGATGGTGCTCGCGATCGGGATTGTGGTTGACGATGCGATCGTGGTCGTTGAGAACGTTGAGCGGAATATCGAAAGCGGGCTCAGTGCGCGCGACGCGACGTACAAGGCGATGCAGGAAGTGAGTGGGCCAATCATCGCGATTGCGCTGACGCTCGTCGCCGTGTTCGTGCCGCTCGCATTCATGAGCGGTCTGACGGGCCAGTTCTACAAGCAGTTCGCGATGACCATCGCGATCTCGACGGTGATCTCGGCATTCAACTCGCTGACGCTGTCGCCGGCGTTGTCGGCGATGCTGTTGCGCGGCCACGGTGAAAAGGAAGACTGGCTCACGCGTGTGATGAACCGTGTGCTGGGACCTTTCTTTAGAGGCTTTAACAAGGTGTTCCATCGCGGCTCTGAAGGCTATGGCCGCGGTGTGAAGGGTGTGCTGGGCCGCAAGGGCGCGATGCTCGTGGTGTACGCGGTCTTGCTGGGCGCGACGGTGCTGGTTGCCCGCATTGTGCCGGGTGGCTTCGTGCCGGCGCAGGACAAGGAGTATCTGATCGCGTTTGCCCAGTTGCCTAACGGCGCTTCGCTGGACCGTACGGAAAAGGTGATTCGCGATATGAGCGATATCGCCCTGAAGCAGCCTGGTGTTGAAAGCGCGGTGGCGTTCCCGGGTCTTTCGGTGAATGGCTTCACGAACAGTTCGAGCGCGGGCATCGTGTTCGTCACGCTCAAGCCGTTCCATGATCGCGGCAGCAAGACACTTTCCGCCGGTGCGATCGCGGGTGCGTTGAACGGCAAGTACAGCGCAATCAAGGACTCGTTTGTTGCGGTGTTCCCGCCTCCTCCGGTGCTGGGTCTGGGTACGCTGGGCGGCTTCAAGTTGCAGCTCGAGGACCACGGCGCAGTCGGCTATGCGGAGCTGAACAAGGCAGCCGAAGCGTTTGTCAAGCGGGCATCGACCGCACCTGAACTCGGACCGACGTTCTCGAGCTATCAGATCAACGTGCCCCAGCTGAATGTCGATCTGGACCGCGTGAAGGCGAAGCAGCTCGGCGTGCCGGTGACGGATGTGTTCGACACGATGCAGATCTATCTCGGTTCGCTCTATGTGAACGACTTCAACCGCTTTGGCCGCGTGTATCAGGTGCGGGTGCAGGCTGATGCGCCGTTCCGTCAACGCGCTGACGACATCCTGCAACTGAAGACGCGTAACCGGAATGGCGAAATGGTGCCGCTGTCATCGCTCGTGACTGTCACGCCGACGTATGGACCGGAAATGGTTGTGCGTTACAACGGCTACACCGCTGCGGATATCAACGGTGGACCGGCGCCAGGCTACTCGTCGGGCGAAGCCCAGGCTGCGGCTGAACGCATTGCGGCAGAGACGTTGCCGCATGGCGTCAAGCTCGAATGGACCGACCTCACGTATCAGCAGATCCTCGCAGGCAACGCCGGTATGTGGGTGTTCCCGATCAGCGTGCTGCTCGTGTTCCTCGTGCTGGCTGCGTTGTATGAAAGCCTGACGCTGCCGCTCGCCGTGATCCTGATCGTGCCGATGAGCGTGCTGTCCGCGCTGACCGGTGTGTGGCTCACGCAGGGTGACAACAATATCTTCACGCAGATCGGCTTGATGGTGCTGGTGGGGCTGGCGTCGAAGAATGCGATCCTGATCGTCGAGTTCGCCCGCGAACTCGAGCACGATGGGCACACGCCGCTGTCTGCTGCGATCGAGGCGAGCCGCATGCGTCTGCGTCCGATCCTGATGACGTCGATCGCTTTCATCATGGGTGTGGTGCCGCTCGTGCTGTCGTCGGGTGCGGGTTCTGAAATGCGTCACGCGATGGGTATCGCGGTGTTCTTCGGCATGCTGGGCGTCACGCTCTTTGGCCTGATGTTGACGCCGGTGTTCTATGTGGTGCTGCGCACGCTGGCAGGCGGCACGATTCACGTCGCACAGAAAGATGCGCCGCATTACAAGGGCGGCGTGCCGGCGACGGACGCTTGAGGGAGAAAACAATGAAACGATATGAATCCATGCGCGGGTGGGGCCGCGCGGCGGCGAGCGGCTTGTTGATGCTGCTGCTCGTGGCCTGCTCGGTCGAGCCGACGTACAAGCGTCCCGACGCACCGACGCCGGCTGCATTCAAGGAAGCGCCTGTCATCGATGCAAAGGATGCTGGCACGTGGATGCCCGCGCAGCCGGCCGACGATGCGCATCGCGGCGAATGGTGGACGATTTTCGGCGACGCGACGCTAAACGATCTGGAAAAACAGGCGGCCGATGCGAACCAGGATCTGAAGGCGGCCGCTGCGCGCGTGCAGGAATCGCGTGCGCTGCAACAGGCTGCGCGGGCGGCGTGGTTCCCGCAGGTCGACGCGGGCTTCAGCCCGACGCGCGAGCGTCTGTCGCCCGTGTCGCAAGGTTTGCCGCAGAACGCGAACGTGCCGACGCAGACCGTGTGGCGTGCACAGGGCACGGTCGCGTATGAGGCTGATCTGTTCGGTCGGGTCAGTTCGAACGTCAACGCGGCGCGTGCCGATGCACAGCAAAGCGAAGCGTTGTTCCTGTCCGTGCAACTCGCGTTGCAGGCTGACGTCGCGCAGAACTACTTCCAGTTGCGGGAGCTCGATACGGATCAGGACCTGTATCGTCGAACGGTCTCGCTGCGTGAAGACACGCTGAAACTTGTCCAGCAGCGCTTCAAGGAAGGCGACATCAGCGAACTGGATCTTTCGCGGGCAAAGAATGAACTGTCGAGCGCGCGCGCCGATGCGGTTGGCGTGGCGCGTCAACGTGCGGCCTCCGAGCACAGCCTCGCGATTCTGCTTGGCAAGGCGCCGGCAGACTTCTCGTTCCCGGAAACGCCGCTTGCGCTCGTTACGGCACGCGTGCCTGCCGGATTGCCGTCTGCATTGCTTGAACGCCGGCCGGATATCGCGGCAGCGGAACGGGCGATGGCTGCGGCGAACGCACGTGTCGGTCTCGCGAAGTCGGCGTTCTTCCCGAAGCTCGACATCACGGGTGCATTCGGCTTTGAATCGGCGACGCTTGGCGATCTCTTCATGTGGTCGAGCCGCGCGTTCCTGCTCGGGCCGCTTGCGGGCACCGCATTGACGGTGCCGATTTTCGACGGTGGCCGTCGTCAGGCCGGACTCGACCAGGCACGTGCGAAGTATGACGAGGACGTTGCGCAGTATCGTCAGCAGGTGCTGGTTGCGTTCCGCGAAGTCGAGGATAACCTCGCCGACCTGCGTCTGCTCGAAGACCAGATGCGCGAGCAAAATGATGCGGTGAACGCATCGCAGCGCGCGTCGCATCTGTCAAGCACGCAGTATAAGGAAGGGCAGGTCAGCTATCTCGACGTAATCGACAGCGAACGACAGGTGTTGCAGTCGCAGCTGCAGTCGAGTCATCTGGCGGGCACGCAGGCCGTGGCGACTGTTAACCTGATCCGCGCACTCGGCGGCGGTTGGGGAGACGTGAAGACCGACGTCGGCTCGAACGCTACGCAGCAGCAGATCGCGAAAAACTGAGCGCGAGGCCGGGCAACAAGGTAACAACGCAGTAAGCAGCGCAGCGGGCGGGATCTATGGATTCCCGCCCGTTTTTTTTCTCTTGACGATGAAACCCCCATCCGCACGGTTCGAATTCTCCGTCACATATATCGCGTTTAGCGATTTCCTTTCGAAAATCGCTTCGTAGACCGGCTGTTATCACGCGCTTATCATCGTTTTCACCTCATCTGGAGAGAGGCGATGACCTTTCCGCATTTCCGCTGTCGGCGCTAGACCGCTCGCATATCAAGCCTTTCGAACCGCTGACGCGGTTCTGACTTCTGTTGCCTGAATCCTGCTTCGTCCCGCCTGGCGGCTGACGCCGGATCGGCTCACTCTAAAAAATTTATTCAAGCGAGTTCACCATGCGTTTTTTTCGTTCGGCTGTGCGGCGTCTTCTGGGTACGAGACGAGTCTTAATGTCGGGCGCTGTGGGTGTAGCGCTTGCCGTCTCGACAGTGGGCGCCATCGCGTCGGAGACGCTCACCATCGGCACCGCCACCAGCCCGCAGATCGAGGCATTGAAGGTCGCAGCACGGGAAGCAAAAGAGCAGGGGCTGGACGTCAAGATCATCGAGTTCACCGACTGGAACACGCCGAACGCCGCTCTCGCAAACAAGGACATTGACGTCAACTACTTCCAGCACATTCCGTTTCTTGAGAACGCGAAGAAGCAGGGCGGCTATAACTTCGTTGCGATAGCGCCGGGCACGATCATGAAGATCGGTCTCTATTCAAAGAAGGTGAAGCGCTTCGAGGACCTGAAAGACGGCGCAACGGTGGCGATTGCCAACGATCCGGTCAACGGCGGACGCGGTCTGCTTCTGCTGCAGCGTGCGGGCCTTATCAAGCTGAAGCCGGGCGTCGATTTTCGTGCGACGACGCTCGACATCACGGATAACCCGAAGCATCTGAAGATCGTGCAGCTCGAAGCATCACAACTCGCGCGTTCGCTCGACGACGTCGATCTCGCACAGGGCTATCCGAGCTTCATCAAGCTTGCCGGCACAATCGATCCGAACAGCGCGCTACTGTTCGACGGACTGGAGAACAAGAACTACGCGATCCAGTGGGTGGTGCGGCCTGAGAGCGTGAACGACCCGCGTATCCGCAAGTTCATCGCGATCTACCAGCATTCGCCGGCCGTCCGCACGGCGCTCGACAAGGCATTCGGCACGCTATACGCGGTAGCCTGGTAATTCGTGCACGCCGCAAGAGGACGCATACGATGGCAAAGAAGAAGATCCTGCTGAACGCGTTCAACATGAACGCGGTCGGTCACATCAATCATGGTCTGTGGACGCATCCGCGCGATCGCTCCGCGCGCTACACGGATCTCGACTACTGGACGGATCTCGCGCAGACGCTCGAGCGCGGCAAGTTCGACGGGATCTTTCTGGCCGATATCGTTGGCGTGTACGACGTCTATCAGAATGGCCCGGATACGCCGTTGCGCGAAGCGGTGCAGATCCCGATCAACGATCCCGCGCTGATCGTGCCGGCGATGGCCCATGTGACGAAGCACATCGGCTTCGGTATCACGTCGAATCTCACGTACGAGCCGCCTTATCTGTTCGCGCGCCGCATGTCGACGCTCGATCATCTGACGAAGGGGCGTGTCGGCTGGAACATCGTCACCGGTTATCTCGACAGCGCGGCGCGCGGCATGGGCCTCACGCAGCAGATCAGCCACGACGACCGCTACGATCGTGCCGACGATTACATGGATGTGGTCTACAAGCTGTGGGAACAGAGCTGGGAAGACGATGCCGTTGTACGCGATCGGGCTACGCGCGTGTTTTCACATCCGGACAAGGTGCATCGTGTAAAGCATGACGGACCGTTCTATTCGATCGACGCGATTCATTTGAGCGAGCCTTCGCCGCAACGCACGCCTGTGCTGTATCAGGCGGGCTCATCCTCGCGTGGTGTGGACTTCGCGGCGCGACACGCGGAATGCGTATTCGTCGGCGGGCAGAACAAGCAGCTGACGCGTTCGATAGTCAACGACATTCGCGCCCGCGCCGTGCGCTTCGGACGCGCACCCGACGGCATCAGGATTTTTGCCGGCATCACGGTCGTTGTGGGCGCAACGGAACGCGAGGCACAGGAAAAATTCGATGAGTATCGCCGCTACGCGAGCGCCGAAGGCGGCATCGCGCATTTTTCCAGTTCGACGGGTATCGATTTTGCGCGCTACGAACTGGATGAACCGATTTCGTACGTGAAGACGGAGTCGATGCAATCAGCTGTTGAGGCGATTTCGAAGAAGAGCACGACGGGCGTGTGGACCAAACGCAAGGTGCTCGAACAGATGACGCTGGGGGGCCGCGCGAAACCCGTGGTGGGCTCGCCCCGTCAGATCGCGGACGAACTCGTGTCGTGGATCGAGGAAACCGGTATCGACGGTTTCAATCTGACGCGCACTGTGATGCCGGAATCGTTCGAAGACTTCGTCGATCTGGTGGTGCCCGAGTTGCAGAACCGTGGCGTGTACAAGGAAGACTACGACCCGGCGCCGACGCTGCGCGAAAAACTGTTCGGCGCGGGACGTGCGCGATTGCCCACGGTTCACGCGGGTGCGCAGCATCGCGTGTGGTCGCACTCAGCCGTCGACGCATGATTTGATCCCGGTTATCGCCGTATAAAAGAGGAATCGCTCAATGTCTACTCTGCTCGATTTGCCGCGGTTCATCGAAGAAACGCCGGCACCTGGTTCCATCACTGCGGATCGCAGCGCGACGCAGGCAGCAGTCGTATTCGATCATGTCGGCAAGGTTTTTTGCGGGCGTACAGGCACGCATACCGCACTTGCGAATGTCCGGTTCGACGTCGCGCGCGGTGAAGTGTTCGGCATTATCGGACGCAGTGGCGCGGGAAAGTCGACGCTGCTGCGTCTCGTCAACGGGCTGGAGAAGTCGAGTTCTGGCGCGGTGCGCGTGAACGGCGTGAGCGTCGGCGAACTCGATGAACGTGCGCTGGTGGGATTGCGGCGGCGTATCGGCATGGTGTTTCAGCAATTTAATCTTCTATCCGCCAGAACCGTGCGCGAGAACATCGCGTTGCCGCTCAGAATTGCAGGCGCCCCAAAGACCGCTATCGATGCGAAGGTCGATGCGCTGCTTGAACTTGTCGGGTTGTCGGCGAAGCACAATGCGTATCCGGCGAGTCTGTCCGGCGGCCAGAAGCAGCGCGTCGGCATTGCCCGTGCGCTCGTACACGACCCTGACATCCTCCTGTGTGACGAAGCGACCTCCGCGCTCGACCCTGAAACCACGCAGTCGATCCTCGCGTTGCTGCGTGATATCAATCGCCGGCTTGGCCTGACGATCGTGCTGATTACGCACGAAATGGAAGTGATCCGTGAAGTGTGCGACACGGTGGCCGTGCTCGAACGTGGCGAAGTTGCCGAGACGGGCCCGGTGTGGCGCGTGTTTGGCGATCCGCAGCACGACGCGACGCGCGCGTTGCTGCGTACGCTGGTTCATGACCTGCCCGCGGACCTCTCCGCGCGTGTTCGTCCATTGAACGACATGCCTCGAGGCGACGCACAGATCCTGCTGGACGTGCGCTTTACCGGCGCCAACGGTGAACCCGATCTCGGTGGTCTCGCCCAGGCGCTCGGTGCAGAAGGCGGCAAGGTGAATTTCGTGCATGGCGGAATCGACCGCATTCAAGGGCATGCGCAAGGACGGCTTGTTGTCACTGCGCAGCTGAAAGCGACAGCACAGGACGAAAAGAGCGTGCGCGCGCAGATAGCGACACTCGTCGACAGTGCGCGTCGCTATGCGAACCACGTGGAGGTGCTGGGCTATGTCTGACCTGTGGCTCTCCGAACTGGTCGGCGCGATTCGCGATACCGTTGTCATGGTGGGCGTATCTGCGCTGGTCGCGCTTGTGATCGGCATTCCGCTTGCGCTGGTGCTCGTCACCACAACGCGCGGCGGCATCTTCGAGCGGCGCGCGGTCAACTCGACGCTCGGCGCGCTCGTCAACGCATTCCGTTCGACGCCGTTCATCATCCTGCTCGTCGCGCTGCTGCCGTTGACGCGTCTTCTGATCGGCACAACCATCGGTGTGTGGGCCGCGATTGTTCCGCTCAGCATCGCGGCGATTCCGTTTTTTGCGCGTGTCGCCGAAGTGAGTCTGCGTGAGGTGGATCGTGGTTTGATCGAGGCGGCACAGGCGATGGGCGCGCAACGTCGTCACATCATCTGGCATGTGCTGCTGCCCGAAGCGCTTCCCGGCATTCTCGGCGGCTTCACCATTACCGTGGTCGCGATGATCGGCTCATCGGCGATGGCGGGTGCCGTCGGCGCGGGCGGTCTTGGCGATCTCGCGATCCGCTATGGCTATCAGCGTTTCGACACGACCGTGATGGTGACGGTTATCGTGCTGCTCATCGCGATTGTCACGGTGGTGCAGTTTGTCGGCGACCGTTTTGTACGACGGCTCACGCAGCGCACGTGAGCCCGCATCGATTCAGGTTCATCAGGAAAAGAGGAACATGACGCAGGCATACCTTTCCGGCCTCCTCGACGCATTGCGCGCAACCGCTGCGCAGCGTGACCGCGAAGGCGGCCACGCTGCGCAGGAAAAACAGTGGATTGCCGACACCGGCCTGCTGACGCTTGCCGTGCCCGCAGAATTTGGCGGCCGGGACGCACCGTGGCAGCAGATCTACGAAACCGTTCGTGCGATTGCGCGCGTCGACAGCGCGCTTGCGCACGTGTTGGGATTCCAGTTTCTGCAGGTGGCGAGCGTAAATGTCTGGGGCAACGATACCCAGCGCGCGCGTTACCTGAAAGGCACAGTCGACGGACCATGGTGGTGGGGCAACGCCGTCAATCCGCTCGATACACGACTGGTTGCAACCGCAACGGGTGACGGGGGCTACCGGCTCGATGGAAAGAAGGGATTTTGCTCCGGCACGCGAGGCTCGCAGATGATGACCGTCTCGGGGCACGACCCTGCGACCGGCAAGCCGATCTTCGCTGTCGTGCCGACTGCGCGCGAAGGCATCACGGTTCATGAAGACTGGAATCCGATCGGTCAACGTCAGACGGATAGCGGTAGCGTGTCGTTTGACAACGTCCACGTCGCAGCTGAAGAAGTGCTGCATCGCTCGGAAAGTCTACCGACACCGTACGCGTCGCTGCGCACGCTCGTCTCGCAGCTGGTGCTGACAAACCTGTTCGTCGGTATCGCGGAAGGCGCGCTCGAAGAGGCGCGCCGCTACATGACGGAGTACGTACGCCCATGGATCAGTTCCGGCGTCGAGAAGGCGACCGACGATCCGTATCAGATCCAGCGCTTTGGCGAGATGCGTCTGAAGGCAGTCAGCGCCGAGGCGCTTGCGACCCGCGCTGCGCAGGCACTCGACGATGCGTGGCGAAAGGGCGTTGAACTCACTGCCGAAGAACGTGCACACGTAGGGCTCGCCGTATCGGAAGCGAAGATACTCGCGCACCGCGCCGCGCTCGACGTCAGCGAAGGCCTGTTTGACGCCTGCGGCGCCCGCTCGACCGACGCGCCGCTCGCGTTCGACCGTTTCTGGCGCAATGCACGCGTCCATACGTTGCACGATCCGCTGGATTACCGCGTACGCGACGTCGGCCGTTTTGCGTTGAGCGGGACACTGCCGGAAGTTTCTTTGTACACTTGAGGTCGCCTGCAACGCCTGCTGGCAGGCGTTCACCCACCTCGAGAGACGACCGGCTTGCCATACAAATTACCCACCACCGCTACCGCGCCGTTCTGCCCATCCGAGGTCAAGGGATCGGTCGAGGTCCCGCAAGGCGCGCCGTTCTGGAAAAAGATCCTGCAGTTCGCGGGTCCGGGCCTGCTGATTTCGATCGGCTATATGGACCCGGGCAACTGGGCAACCGATATCGAAGCCGGCTCGCGCTACGGTTACAACCTGCTGTTCGTGGTGATGCTGTCGAGTCTCGCGGCGATGGCGTTGCAGTGCCTGAGCATGCGGCTCGGCATTGTGACCGGGCAGGATCTCGCGCAGCTTTCGCGTGCGCGGTACTCGCCGAACGTCGCGCGCGGGCAATGGTTGCTGGCGGAGCTATCGATCGTCGCGTGCGACCTGGCAGAGGTGCTGGGCGGCGCGCTCGCGTTTCATCTGCTCCTGGGTTGCTCGCTGACCACCGGCGTAATCCTCACCGCGTTCGATACGCTCATCGTGCTCGGCCTGCAGGGCAAGAATTTCCGTTCGCTTGAAGCGATCGTCCTGGGATTGATCGCGACCATCGGCCTCGGATACATCGTCGAACTCGCGCTGGTGCAGCCGCACTGGCCGTCCGTCGCGCAAGGACTCGTGCCGTCGTGGCACGCCCTCGGCGAGCGCGAGCCGCTGTATCTTGCGATCGGTATTCTCGGCGCGACCGTGATGCCGCATAACCTGTATCTGCATTCGTCGATCGTGCAGACGCGCGTTGTCAAACGCAACGTGCCCAATGTCGCAGCGGCGATCGGCCTGTCGCGCATCGATACGATTGTTTCGCTGGTGCTTGCACTGCTCATCAACGCGGCGATACTGATCCTTGCCGCGGCCGCGTTCCATGCAACCGGCCACAATCAGGTAACCGATATCGAAGATGCGTACAAGCTGCTCGCGCCAGTCGTCGGTAGCGGGCTGGCAGCGGTGCTGTTCGCGATCACACTGCTGGCGTCCGGGCAAAGTTCGACGTTTACCGGCACGGTTGCCGGGCAGGTCATCATGGAAGGCTTTCTGAAACTGAAGATTCCGTGCTGGCAGCGGCGCTTCATTACGCGTGCGCTTGCACTGGTACCGGCGTTGATTGGCGTGCAGATGATGGGCAACGGCGCAGTGGGGAAACTGCTGGTCGCAAGCCAGGTGGTGTTGAGCCTGCAACTGCCGTTTGCGCTCTGGCCGCTCATCCGCATGACGAACGACCGGACGCTGATGGGCGATTTCACGAACCGGCTACCGACGCGTCTGCTCGCATGGCTGCTGTTTGGCGTGATCAGTGCGGCGAACCTGTGGCTCGTGGTACAGACCGTCGGCTGGATCGCCTGACCCTTGAGCCTGAGCCTGCCTTGAACAACGTCAGGCGTTTTCGCCGGACATCGCGGGTACAAAAAAGAAAAACCGGCGCACAGGCGCCGGCTTCTAAAGGCACTTCACTTCGCACACTGAACTCAGGCAGCTTCAGCGATCTGCGCCGTTTCCAGCTTTGCCGCAGCGGCGGCTTTCTTTGTCTTTCCTGCGCGCGACGGCGGCTGGCATGCGCCACACACGACGTTGTGCTGCAGATCATGCCGGTGCGCCACAAACTTGCCCGTGCAACGGCAGCAGGGCGTGAGTTGCAGGATGTCGGCGTCGAAGAAACGCACGAGCGTCCATGCACGCGTCAGATCCAGCACCGGCTCGGCATCGCTGTGCTGGCAATGCTCCAGATACAGGCGATAACCCTTCGTCAGCGCGTCCAGATGCGAGCAGCGCGCTTCGTTCTTCAGGAACAGGTAAGTGTTATAGAAGAGCGAAGCATGAATATTGGCGAGCCATGTCATGTACCAGTCGGCCGAGAAAGGCAGCATGCCCTTCGGCGGCGATACACCCTTGACCTCGCGGTACAGGCGGATCATGCGGTCGCGGGAGAGCGTCAGTTCGCTCTCGAGCACCTGCATGCGCGCGCCGAGTTGAATCAACGCGATGGCGCGAAATACTTCCTGTGCGTCTTCCGTCAGACTTCGCTTAAGCATCGCCGTCACCTTTATGCGAACTGCTCTGCGGGCTGACCCGCTAGCAGGATAGCAGCGTGAGTCGGCGCCACTTCCGCGTGTTTCGTCGTCTGCGTCAACGCCGACAACATGGAGTGGTCGTTGAAGCGGAAAAAACATAAAAGCTGATCGGAAGCGGCCAGCTTGACGATCTGCGCGAGCGACAGCCCGGCAAGCAGATCAGCCAGTTCCGACGACAGTCCCAACCGGAACATTCCGATCGGCTTGTCCTCGCGCAGCATACGTTGCGCAAGCATGATGTAAGACAAGTTAATCTCGCGGATAGAATCCAGCGTCTCGCTGCTACGGTCCATTTTTCGTTTCCCGAAGCCCCGAATTACATTTTGTCGGCATTTTTTGCCGTTATGTTTTGTGCCCCGCCGGACACTGAAGATTTCCGGCGCCAGTGCAACTTTGATACAAGGTGTTACATCTCGTAACACCTTGGAGCGAATTGTATGAAGGCATATCTCGGAAATCAATCCTTTTCTCAAAAAATATCTCAAAAAACCAACGCCACTTTCGGTAACTTTTTCATACGCGTGCAATATGCCGGGCACAGGCTGTTTCACTCGTCGGATAAAACGCCTGGCTCGACGCAAAGCCTTGTGCGACGGGGATTCGGGAAAGTACTGATGAAAGTGGGAAGAAGGGAAGCGCGGGAAGGGAATGATATGCCGCTAAAAAGGAGCGAAGTAAAACTCGCCTTCTAGCTCGGTAAAAAATGCGGGTCCGTCTGGCGGCCCGGTTTGGGGTGATGTGTAACGCATACCTTTCGGTCAGACGTTACAAATGACGCCGAGTTTGTAACTGAGAGCAGCCCGTCCACCGGATACGTTCCACTTCGAGTCCAAAAAGGGGACGCAACCGGGTGTGGAAGACATTACCGGCAACCGCGACAACAGTCAGGCCAGCCGCACAGGCTGCCTGACACGATCCAGCTGAAATACACACCAATATTACAACCGTAGACCAGTCGGGCCTCGTAGCCTGGCAACAGGCCGCCAACCGGCGCCGCTGCTGGTGAGCGGGTAGCGGAACCGGGATCTGGGCAGCGCGAGCGGTGCCGGAGCACGTCTCGCGACCCTATTGCGCGTCGTGGAAGATGATGCCGAGAGTGTGCCGGTGCCCCGAGCGGAGCCGGCTCACGCCATGCCGCAACTTCACGCGATACGCTCCGCGCGTGCCCTGCACGGGGCGCTCGTTGACCGCGAAGATCACGGCGTCGCCCTTTGCAAGCGGCACGACTTCGGCGCGTGTCTGCATGCGTGGACGCTGTTCGGTCAGCACAAACTCGCCGCCGGTGAAGTCATGCTTCGGTTCCGACAACAGAATCGCGACCTGAATCGGGAACACGTGTTCGCCGTAGAGATCCTGATGCAGACAGTTGTAGTCGTCGGTGGCGTACTGGAGGATCAGCGGTGTTGGACGCAACTGGCCGGCTGCGTGACACCGTTGGAGAAACGCGTCGTGTGTGACCGGATAACGCGTGTCGAGATGCATGAGCGCGTTCCAGCGGTTGGCCACAGGCATCAGATGCGGATAAAGCGCCGCACGTAGCGTGCCGACGATATCCGGCAACGGATACGCAAAATACTTATATTCGCCGCGGCCAAAACCGTGCCGCGCCATCACGACACGGCTGCGATACAGATCGTCCTGCGGATAGCCGGCAGCGAACGCGTTGCATTCGGCTGCCGTGAGAAGTTGCGATACGTTGGCGCAACCATACTGATCGAGATTTTCTTCGACGCGCGACCAGTCGATCGCCTCGACGCGTTGTGCAATCGATCCGTTCTGGCCGGGGCGGCCGGGTTCACGCTCGGCGCCGCGCGGTTTCTGTTCGTGTTGCGGCTCAAACAGTGCCGTCTGGTTCATGTCCTGCTCCGTTGAATTCAGCGATGTGATGGCCTCAGTCTATGGAATCTGATCGCCCAGGACACTCCGCGTCTTGCGGTCTAATTCCCCGTTGAATGGGTCTTCGACGCGTTCTGCAACGCGTGCGCGCGCAGCGCTTCGGCCGTCTGCGGATCGGCGGGAAAAAACGCTTCGATCGCGAGTTCGGATAGCGTCACGTCGACGGGCGTGCCGAATACGGTGGTCGTGCTGTAGAACGACAGCACGCCGAGCACGGTGCGCACGCGCAACGGCACCGCGATCAGGCCGGTGTCGGATAGCGGATCTTCGTCGTCGGGCGCGGCGTCCGGCGGCGTCGGATAGGCCGCGAGTTCGTCGCGCAGCGCGGCGAGCGTTGCGTCCCCGCTGACATCGACCTGGCGTTGCAGACGCGCGAGCACATGCGCGCGCCACGCGTGCCAGTTGACGATCGACGAAGCCAGTCCGTCTGGATGCAGGCTGAGCCGCAGCGCGTTGACGGGCGCTTCCAGCAGCGCCGGGCTCGCATTGCCGGCCAGCAACGCGAGCGCACTGTTGACCGCGACGATCGTCCAGTGCCGGTCGACGGCGAGCGCCGGATACGGTTCGTGACCCTTCAGGACGAGATCGACCGCTTCGCGTGCGGCCGTGAGTTGCGGATCGGTCAGTGGCCGCTCGCGAAAGAGCGGCGCATAGCCTGCCGCGATGAGGAGCGCATTGCGCGCGCGCAGCGGCACGTCGAGACGCTCGGCGAGATGCATCACCATTTCGCGGCTCGGCACCGCGCGCCCCGACTCGACGAAGCTCAGATGCCGCGTCGAGATATCCGCCTCGGACGCGAGCAGCAACTGGCTCATGCGCCGCCGCTGACGCCACTCGCGCAGCAGTTCGCCGACAGTGCGACGGGCCGCCGATGTACCGGGCGGAACGATCCGGGAAGGGGGGTGGGAAGCGGAAAGTGTGTTCATGCTGCCGATGATAGCCAAACGACGCCGGGATTCCATTACCTCAAACGTAATCGACCCGCTGCCGTTCATCGCCGAACCTTCAGTCAGGGCCTGCCGTGGAAAAAGTGTTCGCGGTGCCGGGTCCCCTTTCCCTGAAAACCCGCTGAAGGAGGCTGTGATGAGCGCTTATACCCAATTGATCGACCAGTATTTCGACACCTGGAACGAAACCGACGCCGCGCGTCGCCGTGAGCTGATCGCGGCGACCTGGACCGACTACTGCGTCTATGTCGACCCGCTGCTCGCCGGTAACGGTCACGACGGCATCGACGCGATGATCCGTGCGGTCCATGAACGCTTTCCAGGGCACTCGTTTCGCCGCGCGTCGGACGTCGATGGCTTCGCGAACAACGTGCGCTTTTCGTGGTGGCTCGAAACACCCGAAGGCACGCCGATTGTGAAGGGCTCGGATTTCGGCGTCGTCGAGGCGTGCGGACGGTTGCGGACCGTCACCGGCTTTCTGGATCAGGTGCCGGGCGGCGCGTAACAGCGTCCCAGGGCCTGGACAGTCGCGCAGCGCTCAAAGCCTGCGCGGCCCGGCGCCTGTCATTACAATGCACCGGTACCGCGCCCGTTGGGCCGTCGCTGCGCGCCTTCTCCCGCCGTGCGCTGCACCCCTATCCGATGATGCATCAGCGATGCGACGGGTTGTGCGGGCGGCCAGTATGCCGGTACCGTACGGACACGGACTGCCTGCGAAGGCGGCCGTTGTGCTAACTGAACAGGAGAACAGGACGTGCTGAAGAATCTGGACCCGCTGCTGAACGCCGACATACTGCATGCACTGCGCGCGATGGGACATGGCGATGAACTCGTCATCTGCGATGCGAATTTCCCGTCCGACTCGGTTGCGCGCGCAACGGTGCTCGGCACGTTGCTGCGTCTCGATGGTGTCGATTCAGCGCGTGCCATTCGCGCGGTGCTGTCCGTGCTGCCGCTCGATACGTTCGTCGATCATCCTGCGCTGCGCATGGAAGTGGTCGGCGAGCCGGATACGATTCCCGTCGTGCAGCGTGAAGTGCAGGCCGAAATCAATGCCGCCGAAGGTCGGGATGTGCCGCTCGCATCGCTCGACCGTTTTGCATTTTATGAACGCGCGCGAGAGGCATATTGCGTGATCGCGACGGGCGAACAGCGTGGCTATGGCTGCTTCGTCTTCAAGAAGGGCGTGCTGCTCGCGCCGGACGCCCCCTTGGGGTAGGCCCCGAAGGAAGTGCCCTTGGGGCACGCCCCGAAGGAAGTCCCCTTGGGGGGTGCACCGCGAACGGGCGCTGGGACGCGCTGAGCCGGCGGCCCGGGGCGCAACGTCAACGTGCGTCTTTTCCCTTGGAAAACGACGGCAATGCACATATTCTGACGATCAGCGTCCGGGAACTGTCACGCTTTAGCCCGGTCTTCTGCTTATTCTTCACAGGAGCCCTCTCATGACGCGTCCCGTCGATTCCGGCGTAATCTTCATTGCACGCATCGCCCTTGCTGCACTGTTTTTATGGTCGGGCGTCATGAAGCTGGTTGGATACGCAGGCTTCGTGGGATATCTGCAGTCAAAGGGCGTGCCGTTCGTGCAGGTCGCCGCGCCGATCGTGGTTGCAATCGAAGCCCTCGGCGGGCTGTTCCTGGTTCTCGGCTTCAAGATCCGGCCACTCGGCATCATCATGGCGCTGTACGCGGTCGCGACGGCGATCATCGGTCACGATTTCTGGAACATCACCGATGCGGCCGTCCAGCATGACATGGTCATTCATTTCTGGAAGAACATCGCGATTGCCGGTGGTTTCCTGCTGCTGTTCGTGACCGGCGCGGGCCGCATCAGCATCGACGGCGCGCGGGCGCCGCGCAGCGGGCTGGGTCTGTAACTTGCTGGTCCTGCTGGACTTTAGTGGATGCAGCAGGCGGCCGCGAGCAAGGATTGATCAGCTATGCGAGGATGATTTCGGAATATCCATGCAGGGAGCAGATGATGATTCAAAGCTTCGAGCAGACTATCGGTGGCAAGGTGCTGCGGCTTTGCGCGAGCCTCGGCGAAGGACCGACACCTCATCGCGTGATTATCAGCGAGGCTGATTCGGCGAAAACGCTGGTGATTCTCGACGCATCCGGCTTCATCAGCACGATCAAGGCGGAAATCGAGGATCCCCCAAAGCTGATTGAAAATGCGATCCGCAAGGTGCAGGAAGAAGGGCTTGTCGAACGTGCGCTCGATACGGGCGAGATCCAGGAAACCACGCTTTGACGGCGATTCCATAAGGCGCTTCATCCGGCGTTTCTGAACATAACAACACCCACGATGCTCACGCTTCGTGGGTGTTGTGCTTTTGGCGCACCCGGTACGTCACCCTGAACCTGAACGCGCCGTTTATTGCTGACGCGGCTCGCGGCTCGCGGCTCGCGCGCAAGGCCTGGGCGCGTCGTCGGCATGCGCGAATGATCCATCGCCGCATGACGCACTGACGACGCGTCTAACGCGACTGGCGAGCGTCCTTGATAAAGAACGTCGTCAGCGCGCCGAGGATACAGATCGTGCCGACATACATCGGTGCCGCCATCGGATCCGACTTCATCATCAACGACACGACGATCGGCGTCAGGCCGCCGAACACCGCATATGCGACGTTGTACGAAAACGAAATGCCGGAGAACCGTACGACCGGCGGAAACGCTTTGACCATCACGAACGGAATCGCACCGATCACGCCGACGAGAAAGCCCGTCGCGCCGTAAAACGGCACGAGCGACGACGTATCGACGGTGAATTGCCGGAACATTGCGTAGTAGCACGCCGCCAGCGCAAGGCCACCGATGAAGATCGTGCGCGCCGCGCCAATACGGCCAGCGATCGAGCCCGCCATCACACAACCGACCGTCAGACACAGCGTCGCAACAGAGTTGGCGAGCAGCGCTGTTTCCGGTGAGATGTGAAACTGCTTCTGCAATAGCGTCGGCGTCATCAGGATTACGACGACGATCGCCGCCGACAGCATCCACGTGAGCAGCATCGAAATGATCACTGCGCGGCCGTGATCGCGCAGGACGGCCTTCAACGGAATTTCCGCGGCAAGCGATTTGCGCTGCTTCATTTCGGCAAACACCGGTGTTTCGTGCAGCCAGCGACGCAGATAAACCGAGAAGAGGCCGAACACGCCGCCGAGCAGGAACGGGACACGCCACGCGTAGCCGGCGATTTCAGCAGGCGCGAACTGATGATTGACCGCGGCCGCGATCAACGAGCCAAGCAGGATGCCGGCAGTAAGACCCGCCGTCAGCGTGCCGCACGCATAACCAATATGACGCTGCGGCACATGCTCCGAGACGAACACCCACGCGCCCGGCACTTCGCCGCCGACCGCCGCGCCCTGCATCACGCGAAACAGAAGCAGCAGCACCGGCGCCATCACGCCGATGCTGGCATAGGTCGGCAACAGGCCCATCAGAAGCGTCGGCAGCGCCATCAGCAGCACGCTCAGCGTGAACATCCGCTTGCGTCCGAACAGGTCGCCGAAGTGCGCCATGATGATGCCACCCAGCGGTCGTGCAAGATATCCCGCGGCAAAAATGCCGAAGGTCTGCACCTGACGCAGCCATTCGGGCATCGAAGCGGGGAAGAACAGGTGGCCGAGAACCGGCGCGAAAAACACGAAGATGATGAAGTCGTAGAACTCGAGTGCGCCGCCGAGTGCGGCCAGTCCTAATGTCTTGTAGTCGCTGCCGGTGAGGGCGCGTGGTGTAGCGGGTTGTGCTCTACCCAGTTCCGTAGCTTGCATTGCGATGTAGTAGTTGTGAATTGAAACGTCACGCGCGGGGCGTGGAATGCGGCGTCGTCGGGCGAGAGGTGTGGAAAGCGCAGGGGTAGGGCACGGAACACGGGCACGCCCGCCCGGATAAGGGCACGCGTGTTGACGACTTTTTGCCAGCCCGCGATTTTACAGGATGAAAGCTTGGGCCGTGCGAAGCACCGTCGCGAGCGGCTAGCGCGGCGAAGACGCGGGAGACGGGCGACAATACCGGCATGCGCGTTGAAATTCGGACTGATCTTATGGGCCGGGGGAGGAGGCGCCAACAGAATCGCGGGCGAACCCACTTGTAAGAGCCCTCTCATGCGTATTGCCATCCTTCAGCGCGACCCCGTCTATTGCAAGAGCATCGAAAAGATCATCATCGAGGCAGGGCACGCGTGCCTGACGTATCAGGACGGCTTGACTCTGTCGAAAGCGCTGGCGCACTCGACCGTCGACATGCTGGTCCTCGACTGGCATGGCATGCGTCTTGCGGGCGGCGACATTCTGAAATCGGTGCGCTCGGTGGGCGGGGACCAGTTGCCCGTCATGTTCGCGTCGATGGATGGTTCGGAAGAGAGTATGGTGCGCGCATTCACGTTCGGCGCAGATGACTACGTGACGTTGCCGCTGCGTCCATTCGAATTTCGCGCGCGCGTTCGTGCATTGCTGCGCCGCGCGTATCCGGAGCGGCACGGCGCGGCACGCTTTGACTGCGGGCCGTATCACTTCGATACGGTCCGCGACCCGCAAAGCCTTACCCAGTAAGGGCTGTTCAATACTTGTTCAAAATTCGTTCAAAACCCGATACTAATGTCGTGCGCTTTTTTGCCTGCCATAGACTTTCTCATCGCTAAGATTGAGGTAACCGTCGACTATCGCAGCAACGTCGAGGAGGACCGTTCCGGTCGCGCCCGCGCGGCGCTCGGAACTCTTGCGTATGCAGGCGTGCTCGTTCGAACCGTTCGCGTTTTCCCGATCCAACACTCGTACATCGTGGTTGACGGCAAGACGGTGGAAACGGGCAGCTACAACTTCGTGTGACACGTATCACAGGCGAAAACCTGTGAACGCTTGATTTGTCATTGTTCGATTATGACGTTGAAGTTCGACGTTGTGATAGCGAACCCGTCGTGCGACCGACAGTAGCCTAGGAGGGCATGCGGTGCTGGCAACGGCGTCGTTTGAAACCCCACCGACAACGTACTCCCCGTTCGCGGGTGCAAGATCACCGCGAGGTGATCGGGGAGATACTCCCAGCCGCACTGGGGTAAAGAGGCAAGGCTGGCTGGTATGGGTAACAGATGTGAACTGCTGATAAATGTCGTCAAGCTGGAAAAGGTGCCAAAGCGGCTGTCAGGCATTGACCAAACGGTACAGGTGGTCGGTTGTCTCACTGTAGTTTTGAGACACGTCGCTATCAGACCCCCGGCAAATGGGCAGACCCTAACCCGGTCGTGTGGCCAATCAGGAACGTGGTAAGCCCGTATCGCCGCCTTCGGGCAGGTGAACCGCAAGGAACACTGTTGGCGGTGCGGGTAAGAGAGGACGGAAAAAGCAAATGCCGGACTGTAATGGACCGGATAGGGGTTGCGACATCATCCCGCGCGAAAGCACGCCTACTTCCGTCTGGTCTTTCGTTGCAAGACCTCTGACTGACCCAGCATCTATCTGTAATCGGCCAACGCCGATCACGAAGTAGGAGAGCAGCATGGAAGTATCTGAACACAGTGTTGGATCTGCGCTCTCCGACGGGCCGTTGTCCTGGAATTCCATCGACTGGAAGCGGGTTCAACGAAACGTCCGGGGGACGCAGATGCGAATTGCAAAGGCGACACAGGAACGCGACTGGCGCAAGGTGAAAGCCTTGCAAAGATCGCTGACCCGCTCGTTTTCCGCCAAAGCATGGGCGGTGAAGCGAGTGACTGAGAACCAGGGCAAACGGACTTCTGGTGTAGACCGTGAGCTATGGGACTCGCCCGAGAGTCGGTTTAGGGCGCTTGGCAAGTTGAACACGCGGGGATACAGGCCACTGCCTCTGCGGCGCGTCTTCATCCCGAAGTCGAATGGAAAACAACGCCCATTGGGAATTCCAACCATGAGGGACAGGTCGATGCAAGTCCTGTACCAATTGGCTTTGGACCCGGTATCGGAGTCGACGAGTGACACGAATTCGTACGGATTCCGACTTAATCGTTCGACCGCTGATGCAGGGGAGCACTTGTTCATCTGCCTTGCGCCTCGCCGCTCCGCCCAATGGGTACTTGAGGCTGATATCGCCGGCTGTTTCGACAATATCAGTCACGAGTGGCTACTTGACCAGGAAGCTACTCCGCAAGTGGCTAAAGGCGGTGGTCGTATTCGAACGTGAGTTTCAGGACACGACTGCCGGAACGCCGCAAGGGGGAATCATCTCTCCTACATTGGCGAACATGGCTCTGAACGGCCTGGAATTTGGACTTCGGCAACACCTTCGGGTGACGCTGGGTGTTCGGAATGCCATCCGTCAGAAAGTCAATATGTCGCGTTACGCGGATGACTTTGTTATCACCGGCGCCTCGAAAGAGGTGTTGGAAAATACGGTCAAACCATGGGTTGAAACCTTTCTGGCACGTCGCGGATTGGCCCTATCCACGGAAAAAACGCGGATTACACATATAGACGATGGCTTCGATTTTCTTGGCTGGAATTTCCGGACGGGAAGCTCCTGATCAAGCCGAGCACGAAGAACGTGAAAGCGTTCTATCGCACCGTGCGTGAAGCGGTCACTCCCAACAAGATGGTTAAACAGGAAGTGCTTATTCAACTGTTGAACCCGAAGCTGCGGGGCTGGGCGCAGTATCACCGGCACGTAGTCGCCAAGGCGGTGTTCAGGCGAATGGATCATCTCATCTTCTGGCTGCTCTGGCGACGGGCACGGCGGCGTCACCCGAACAAGGCTCCCACGTGGGTGAGGCGGCGATATTTCCAGACGATGGGACACAGGCACTGGGTATTTGCTACGACTGTTTCGGGGCATGGGGCCAATGGGCGCGCTGTATTGCACAGCACGTCTCATGCTCCGATTCGACGTCACATCAAGGTCAAAGGGGACTACAACCCCTACGATCCGCAATGGGAACTGTACGGCGAGACGCTACGGCAAAACTGGACGTTCGACCAGATGCAACACCGACGCGAGTGGTCGAAGCTGTACAAGTCACAGCGGGGCCGGTGCGTACTGTGCGATGGACCGATTACGAAAGAGACGGGATGGCACGACCATCACATCGAATATCGCCAGTATGGCGGATCGAACGCTCTCAGTAATCGTGTTCTTCTACATCCTGTCTGTCATCAGAATCTGCACGCCCGTGGGCTCTCAGTTGTGAAACCGGCCTATGAAAATGGGCTTTGAAAGGCTTGAGCTGTATGCGGGGAAACTCGCACGTACAGTTCTTAGGGGAGGATGCGGCGGTAACGCCGTGTCCTTACCCGATACCCAGCAGGCAGCCAGGTACAACTCGGAAAACGCGCTGGTCGTTAGTGGCAACGACGACTTCGTTGACGCGTATCTGAGGAACTGGTCGACCGTGTCTGCGTTAGGCGAGGTCTACAGCGCTCCGTAGCCGTGTTGCGGCATGCAGTTCTGCCAATCGGTCGGACGTGCTGGCTGCTTATCTAAAGTCTTTCCTTCCCTTGCGGGCAGTTCCCGCAAGGGGATTGCTTCGCTGGACATGGAGCATCAATGAACCCCACTGAAACATTGCTGCACGGCGCAGGCATGCCGATTCGGCAACGCAACGCGGAACTGGATAGCGGTCTGCTGATGCGGGTCGGCATTCCGCACACTGGCGGAAAGCTCGCGTTTCACGCATTCAACGAAGGGTACGCAGCGATGGTGTCCGCCAACGCGTTCTGGGATGCATCACGCGGTCGCTTTCGCATTCCCGAGGCGACGAACCTGACCGAGCTCGACGTTGCGCTCGACAGCGCTGGCTACGTCGTCATGATGCTGTGGCAATCACGCGGAAGGCAGCCAGGAATGGCGAATATATTTGCTGGGTGCTTCCGGTTAGGGGCTCCTTCCCTTGACCGGGCTTTCCCGTGACAGCGACTTTGGGCGACTAGACACAGCCACGTCAACCGACCCTTGTCGCCGGTTCGGCCCTCCACCTTTTGATCGTCAAAGAATTGTCCTAGGATAGAAAAACTGAGGTACCTCAGTCGACTCGCCGAGCGGCCACAAGGAGCGACATGTCATGCATGCTGATCCCGTTGAATACAGGACATCGACGATCATGCCTCTGGCCCCAATTTCCATCCCAAGCTACGCAGCAACAGCGATAGTCACGCATCGGAACGGCAAACGCGAAGCATTGGGCATTCTGGGTTACTTTGCATCCGAGAGCGCGGCATGCCTGTTTGCCATTGAATACGCAAAAGCCCATATCGACGGTCGGCGACGCCCAAAGCCGCCGTTTTCCCTTCGGTAAGTCTGCGCCGGCTGTTTGTGCCATCGAAGTTAGCGACGCCGGATAGCTCGCGTAAGCGCTGAAGAGATTTCGCATGTAAAAAACCGCAGACATTGCTGCGGCCCGAAACACACACGTCGCGCTAGGGGCGCTGACGTTGATTCTATCCTACACATCCGCGCTTCTGAAGCAATCAGGCATCTCGTCTGAATATATGCGAGAGGCCGCATTGCCGCATCTACCGTGGGGCGGACCTATATGAATCGCAGCCGCAGGTATTGCAGAATGGCCACAGAGCCAGTCGTCTGGCACGTATCCGTCAGCGGAACCCGTGTTGACGGTGTCGCGCGGTTAGATGTCGACGATCTTCCGCAATAGAGTGTAAGAGACCCGCCAATGGCCTTCCGAATCATTAACAGCGATGGACGCGGTTTTTGCGTTGAGCCGGACGATGATGCCGACCCGCTCGCTCAGATGTTTGTCGGTGAAACCGACGGTGTCACCAATGAAGAATTCCTCTCGCTGAGCTCGCGGTGGCGGCGACGGAGGCGCGTGAGTTGGGCCGCTCGCAGTGTCAGGGATAATCGCCGCGTATAGCACTGACCAACGCTGACGGCTCTGGTTGTCCTGGATCACTGCCTGGGTTTGCCTCAGCTCCACCACCGTCCCGTGCGAAGGTGGTGCGAGGGGATCGCCCCCGATATAGCTGACCTCCATTCCCAGATGCAGGCGTTGACGTACCTCGAGAATGCGTCGCGGGTCGTCCAGCATTTTGCCGATGGCGAGATAGAGGCGATACAACTCGGCGCTGGGCGCCTGCCGAAGCGAGTCGAGAATGTCCATGAATGTGTAGGCGTTTAACGGGCGAGCGGCAACAGTTCGTGCACGCGGTTGACAGGATACGACGGCAACTTCTCAAGTGTGTCCTTGAGCCATGCATAAGGCTCGAAGCCGTTCAGACGAGCCGTACCGAGCAGTGAATACATCGTGGCTGCGGCTCTTGCGCCTCTCGGCGAGCCTGCGAACATCCAGTTCGCCCTCCCGAGAGCAATTGGCCTGATTTGCCGCTCTAACGCATTATGCCGACTTCCGGATTATGCCGCGTCATGAATCCACAGGCGCAGCAGTTGGGCGGATCCCTGTTCCGGGTCGCTCGGATTGTCGGCATTATT